>NZ_ADJN01000026.1:0-18136 GCF_000178095.1 Peptostreptococcus anaerobius 653-L
ACATTTATCTGATCTTTGTAGTATACTTTTGGATGAATCAACACGAAAATTTTTTGAAAGTTTTGGTGTTGATATGGATAAAGTATATGTTGAATTTATTCCGGTCTTTACTGAGGCTGAAGAGGGTGCGTTTTTTTCAAGAGACTGTTATAAAATAGAGTTTGTGTTTGCTGGATATTTTGAGGCAATTCCGAGTAGTCAGTGGGAGTTCTATTTTGGATTTGTTGATGATGAGCCACCTATATTTGACGTTGATGAAAATACACCAGAAATTGTGGAAGTGGATGATGGTATAGTTGTACATAGTTCAGAAGAAAAAATGGGTATTTATAGGTTTGGAGAAGCCTCGGTGTCTTCTGGAGACTTCGAGGGTTGGAATTCGGGATATACTTTTTGTAGGTCTATTTTCAGAATATAATTTTAAGGTAGTGACTTAAAATTGCAAGTCATAAGGTCCGAAATGTCTTTTTATTGCCCTATACAAACCAGGGTTAAAACTATTATTATAAAGTAATCAAGATTAAAATAGGACATATACTTAATAAAAGGTATTAAGTTACCTTATTTAAATTTGGTTATTATTGTGCAGACAATAACGATAGGATAAGTGTGAAAAATGAATAGAAACTTGCAAAAACTTAAATACAATTTAAAAATAAGCCTTTAATGGTATATTTTAAATAAAATATTGCAAAAAACTATAATATAAAGTATAATAATGGTAAGTAGTAATATGACACGTTAATAAAATAACCTAATATGAAAGGAAGGTATTGATTATGAACGGACGGAAAAAAGTTAAAGCTATAAGTTTAGAGACGTTTGTTTTCCTAGCAATATTCATTGGTGGTTTTGCTTGGATTGGTCACGTTATGGGCGTAGGGCTTATGTTTAAGACAATGATGGCAACAGCTCATGATTTATTATTACAGACCGTATTCTTTATTATGGCTATGGCCGTTATAGCAGGAGCTATAAGTGGTTTACTGTCAGAGTTCGGTGCGATATCACTGATCAATAAGATATTTGCTCCTTTGATGAAGCCTATATGGGGACTTCCAGGTGCAAGTATAACAGGAGTAGTAGCAACATATCTATCAGATAATCCAGCTATTATACCTTTTGCGAAAGACCAGAGTTTCACTCAATATTTTAAGAAATATCAAGTTCCAGCATTGTGTAACCTTGGTACATCTTTCGGAATGGGTCTAATAGTAACAACATTTATGATTGCACAGGGAGACCAGTTTATAGCTCCAGCATTGATTGGTAATCTTGGTGCTATCGTTGGTTCTGTAATAAGTGTTAGACTAATGTTGATGCAGACCAAAAAGTTCTATGCGGACAAGGCCTTCGATCCATTTGATGAATCTATGTCATCTGAAGATATGGAAAATCATGTAGAGTCTAGATATGTCAGAGATGGAAGTATGTTCCAGAGAATTCTTGATGCCTTATTAGAGGGTGGAAAGAATGGTGTTGACATGGGTATGGCTATCATACCAGGTGTCCTAATAGTTTGTACATTCGTTATGATGCTAACATTTGGTCCTGGAAAGAATGGATATACAGGTGCTGCATATGAGGGTGTAAAGTTTCTTCCTTACCTAGGACAGAAGATAAGTTTTATAATTGAGCCATTATTTGGATTTAAGTCTCCAGAAGCAATAGCATTCCCAATAACAGCATTGGGTGCAGTTGGAGCAGCCATTTCACTTGTACCAGAGTTTATAAAGAGTGGTGCAATAACTCCAAATGACATAGCAGTATTTACAGCTATGGGTATGTGTTGGTCAGGATACCTAAGTACTCATATAGGTATGATGGACGCCTTAGGGACTAGAGAACTAGCAGGTAAGGCAATAATATCACATACTATTGGTGGATTAGCAGCAGGTATATTTGCCCACCTTGTATTCATGATGGTAGTATAAATACTATAAAAATATTATAAAACTAGTAAAAAATATAGTATAGAATTTAGTAAAAAAGATATAATAAAAAAATAATAATAGTAATTAGGTAATTAGCAGATAATTTAACTACTTGATTTAAACGAGGGCTTAGCTCTCGTTTTTTTCGTCTTAAAAATCTTCATTATTGAGACACTCTATTTAATTAAATTAAAAAAATGACAACTTGTGTATGTTATTTTAAAGTGTTATAATGTTATAGGTATAATATAAAAGGAAAGAAGTGTGATTATGAAAAGAACAAGAAGATTAAGAAAAACAGGGATTATTAGAGATTTAGTAAGAGAAACTAGACTTAGCATGAAGGAGTTGGTCTATCCAATATTTGTGATTGAAGGTCAGGATATAAGGAGAGAAATACCTAGTATGCCAGATGTTTACCATGTATCAATAGACAGACTAGATGAAGAGATACAGGATATATTGAATCACGATATACAGAACATTATGATTTTTGGTGTTACTGATAAGAAGGATTCATGTGCTACAGAAGCTTTTGTAGAGGATGGTATAGTACAAAGAGCAGTTAGAAGAGTAAAGGAAATAACAGATCGATTAACAGTAATAACTGACGTATGCATGTGTGAGTACACTGACCATGGTCACTGTGGTATTCTTGACAAGGATGGATATGTAAATAATGATGCTACTCTAAAGTATCTTCAGAAAGTTGCCCTAAGTCATGCACAAGCAGGTGCTGATATGGTAGCTCCATCTGATATGATGGATGGAAGGGTAGCAGCGATTAGGGAAATACTAGATGAAAATGGCTTTGTCAATATTCCAATAATGGCCTATAGCGCTAAGTATGCATCAAGTTTTTATGGACCTTTTAGGGATGCGGCAGATTCTGCACCATCATTTGGAGACAGAAAACAGTACCAGATGGACCCAGCCAACTATAGGGAAGCGATGCTTGAATGCGAGCTAGATATAGAAGAAGGCGCAGATATGATAATGGTAAAACCAGCCCTTGCTTATTTGGATGTAATAAAGGGGGCAAAAGAAAGATTTGGTGTTCCAGTTGTTGCATATAATGTAAGTGGTGAGTATTCAATGGTTAAATTTGCTGTGAGTCAGGGATTATTAAATGAAGATGCAATATATGAGAGTGTCCAGTCTATAAAAAGAGCTGGAGCTGACATAATAATTACCTACTTTGCAAAGGACCTTAAAAAGTATATAGATAGATACTAAAATATATAATATTTTAAAAGGGTAACTAAAAAAGTCTTAACCCATAAGTGATTTTTTACCCAAAAGCAAAAATGCTAAATTTCAACCTTTTATACTGTTGAATTTAGCATTTTTTATTTTATAAGATTTATGAGTCTGAATCTTGCTTATTTTTAATATCACTTGTTTTTTCAGATTCATCACAAATGATTTCTTCTTCTACAAAGCTATTTTCTGGCTTGGACTTGCATTTATCTTCTTCAATATCCTCGAGATTCATACTGTTGAGCTGGTCGTTCATCTCAGCCTTGTTGAGTACATAGGTGTTGTTGGTTCTTATTTTACCGATGTTTACCCAACTGATATACTTGTTAGAATCGTTGCTAGAGAAGGCCTTTTTTAGCTTGTATATATTGAACATTCTAGACAGGGATGCGACTACAAGTATGCCCAGTGATATTCCTATACTGATGATTATAGCTCTAGTTCCAGTACTTGCAGCTAACTCGTACTTTTTCTGGATTGTGTACAATACCGTATTGTATAGACTGATACCAGGAACCAATGGTAGTATACCAGGAATAATGATTACAATAGCAGGTTGCTTTAGTAATCTAGCAAAAATTTCTGATGATACTGCTATAAATATAGCTGCTGTAAATGCATATACTAGTGGATTATCGAAATGAACCGACATCACAAGGTATATTATCCATCCAACTCCACCTACAACTGATGATGGTAGGAGCAGTTTCTTAGGTGCATTAAAAAATATTGAAAAACCACAAGTTGCCATAGCCGCAAATAGAAAATGTTCCCAAATTGGTATATCCATCATTTTAAACACCTCCTATTCCAAGAACTAAGGCAACACCTGAAGCTATAGCCGTTATTATCATAAGAACCTCAAATATACGAGCGGTACCAGACATTAAATTACCAGATATTAAATCTCTCATAGACTTGATAAAGGCAACACCTGGAAGTAAAGGCATTATAGAACCAACTATTAGAGCTGTTGGTTGATCTATAAAACCTAAGTGGTAGAACAAAACACCCATTACAGTTATTATTATAGTAGATAGCATAGTTGAGAACATGACAATAGAACTGTATTTAAGAGTTTTGTCATATACATAAGTTGCTATTACTGAAGTTATAGCTGTTAAAATAAATGTATTTATTTGATTACCACCTAGTGTAGCTGCAAAGCCTGCAGAGCCTAGACCTGTCCCTAAAAAATACATTGAAGTAGGGTATGCCTTTAGCTGGTCTATTCTACGGAGTTCTTTTATTTCTTCTTCCATATCGGGATCTACCTTATTGACAAACTCTCTTGAAAAATTGTTTAAAATAGAAAGCTTATTTAGGTTTATTGACCTCGTTACAATTGTCTTCATAAAACATAGACCGTCAAATTTGTCGTCTGAAACTATTATTACGGTCGGAGTAGTAAAGCAATTTATATGGTTGTATCCTCTAGATTTGCATATTCTTAGGACACTGTCCTCAACCCTGTAGGTTTCAGCACCGTTTTTAATCAAGAGCTCTCCTAAGAATAGGGCAAGTTTTAAGGTTTGCATTTTGTAATCTTTATCTTCTAATCTGTTTTTCAAAACTTACCTCCATTTGTAATCTTTATCTTCTAATATGTATTTCAAAACTTATCTTCATAATAAATAAAATTCTCACCAAGACTATCATACAACAAGGTGGTGAAAATGTATAGGAAAATTTAATATTTTATACTAACTTTATATTTAATTGTATTATTCAAACAATTAACTCAAATTATCTTTTTTTGAAACAACTTGCAATATGTGGTATAATAATAAGATATTAATATAGGGGAGGGATACTATGAAAAAAAATATTAGTATAGTATTATCAGCTACAATGTTTTTAAGTGGTCTAGGTTATTCAAGTGTTTTTGCAGATGATGTTACCTTGGAGATAGAGCCTGAGTTAAACCCATCAGCTATAAAACTCGTTGAATCAACAGGTGCTGTGAATAAAGACCAAGAACCTGATTATACAAAGCCGATAGCAATAGAAAAGTTCAATGATATTGAGGCTAAATTGAAGCAAGATTTTAAGAAAGATGTTTCTATACAAAATATAATCAGCGGGACAGATACAGTTACTAGTGGTAGGCTAAATAAGGCCGTAGACCTCGCTGTATATCGTATTACTGATAAAGAATATGCTGAATCAAAAGCAGTCTTGACTTCAGATAAATTAGTGACTGACAGTAGGTTCAAGATAAGTAATGAAGATGGCTCATATACGATTCCTCTTAAGGATGTAGACTTAAAGCCTGGAGACCACCTAGTCACTTGTATTTCTTACAGGTTTAAATATGATAATACAGGAAAAATAGAAACAAAGACATATTTAGTCAACACTGAGTTTGTTAGCGTGAACTCAATAAAGGCAAAGGTTGGAGAAAAGGTAAAACCAAAAGATGCAATAGTGGGACTTCCTAAAGATGCTAATATTGAGAATATATCTATAGCTGATACTTCAACAGAGGGTAATAAAGAAGCTAAGATAAGGGTTACATATCAGGGCCTATCAAGAGACTTCGTTATACCTGTTATAGTTTCAGACTCTACTAGTGCAGTAGTTGATCCAAATTCAAAGAGAATAAGCGGTACAAATAGGTATGAAACAAACCTAGAGTCCATTAAAAACAGCTTTAAAATGGGTCTTACAAAAACAGTTATAATAGCTTCAGGAGAAAACTTTGCAGATCCACTTTCAGCAGGACCATTAGCTATGAAGAAAAATGCTCCGATCGTATTTTCAACAAAGACAGGCCTAAAGCCAGAAGCTGTCAAACTTATAAAAGACCTTGGAGCCAAGGAAGCTATAATAGTAGGTGGTACAAATTCTGTTCCTGAGCTTGTTAAAAACCAGCTTGCTAGGTTGAATATTAGAAGGATAGCAGGAACTAATAGGTACCTAACTTCCAAGATGCTTTTAAATGAATTTGGACCTTCAAAACATATAATTTTTGCGGATGGTAGAGATTTTGCAGACGCACTTTCAGCTACACCTCTTGCTAAAAAATTGAAGGCTCCTATACTATTAGTTGACAAGGAAGACAAGGTGCCTAAGGTTCTTGCCTACCATGACGCATATATAGTGGGTGGAGCCCATTCTGTAAGTCCAGCTATTGAAGCGAATATCAAGTCTAAAATGCCTGGAAAGAATTTATACAGAACTTTTGGTAAAAACAGGGAACAGACATCAGCTATTGTAGCTGAAATTGTAAAATATGATGTTCATATACTTGCCAATGGAAGGGTATTTGCCGATGCACTAAGCTCAGTTAACTTATTGAATGATGGTGGAAAAACTCTTCTATTAGTTGATAAGAATGCTATGAGTCATCAGGTAAAAAATACTATAAATGGCAAATTGAACTATATTATAGGTGGAACTAATGCTATAACAAAAGACTTATTAGGATATTAATTTTATAGAAACATAGATATAAAAAAGACTGGATTTTTTCCAGTCTTTTTTTATAAGTTTATGCTAGATAAAGTAAAAGAAAGCTAGCATATAAAGAAAACTAGTATATAAAGAAAACTAGTATATAAAGAAAACTAGTATATAAAGAAAGCTAGTATATAAAGAAAGCTAGTATATAAAGAAAGCTAGTATATGATGAACACCTTAAAAATAAAGGTTAATACCAAGGTAGAAATTACGAAATTCAGTCTTGCAAAATATTAACCCAACCTTTATAATAGATATTGTTTAATAAAAATAAACTAATAGTTTAGTAAAAAGTAACCAATGTATTATTAAACTAAAAGTTTAGTAGATGAAAACTCTACTTTGAAAAATAGATATAAAGTCTTGTCTAACAAGGATGACATGACATGGCTTATGATAGGAATTAACTTATATTATGCTAGGATAGGAGGGGCTCTAAGGGCGATTAATATGGATATTGGTGAAAAAATCAAAAGACTTAGAACTGGGAAACAACTGACCCAGGAGGAGTTGGCTAATAGGTGTGAGCTGTCAAAGGGATTTATATCTCAGGTAGAAAATAACCTGACATCTCCGTCCATAGCAACTCTTATAGATATATTGGATATACTTGGAACTAATTTAAAGGAGTTTTTCTCAGAAGACCTAAATGAAAAAATAACATTTAAGCAGGATGATATGTTTGAGGTTGAAGATGAAGACCTAGGCTACACATTTAGGTGGTTGGTCCCAAATTCACAGAAGAATGACATGGAGCCTGTAATGGTTGAGATAATGCCAGGAGGAAGGTACAAGGAAGAAAAACCCCACGAAGGTGAGGAGTTTGGATATGTCATTAAGGGTACACTAACCCTATATATGGGAGACAAAAAATACAAGGTTAAAAAGGGTGAGAGCTTTTACTATAAGGCAAGGGCTAATCACTATATTACAAATGAGGGCAAGACACCAGTAGCAATGGTATGGGTCAGCAGTCCTCCATCATTTTAAATAGATAAGAGGTGTATATATTGAATAATAAACTAATAGAACTAAAAAATATATCAAAGACTTACGATGACAATACGGTTTTAGACGACTTTAACCTAACGATAAATGAAAATGAATTTTTGACATTACTTGGACCAAGTGGATGTGGAAAGACTACACTACTAAAGATAATAGGTGGTTTTGAATTTGCTGATGAAGGTGATGTTTATTTTGGTGGTTATAGGGTGAATAATGCCCCTCCATACCAGAGAAATATCAATACAGTATTCCAGAAGTATGCCTTGTTTCCACATATGAATGTATATGAGAATGTGGCATTCGGTCTTAAGATCAAGAAGATGGACAAGGAGGCAATAGATGACAAGGTAAAGGAGATGCTTAGCATGGTATCCCTAGCTGGCTTTGAGAACAGGTCTATAGACTCACTTTCAGGTGGCCAGCAGCAGAGAGTTGCTATTGCCCGTGCCCTTGTAAACGAACCTAAGGTACTTCTTTTGGACGAGCCTCTTGCAGCCCTTGACCTAAAGCTAAGACAGGAAATGCAGAGCGAGCTTAAGAAGATCCAGAAAAAGCTTGGTATAACATTTATTTTCGTAACACATGACCAGGAAGAGGCCCTAAGTATGAGTGATACAGTGGTTGTAATCCACAAGGGTGTAATCCAGCAGATAGGTACTCCAGTTGATATATACAATGAACCAGAAAATGCCTTTGTAGCCAACTTTATAGGTGAATCAAACATAATCGACGGAATTATGCATGATGACTTCGACGTTGAGTTCTCAGACACTAGGTTTGTCTGTGTTGACAAGGGCTTTGAAAAGGGTCAGGCAGTAGACGTTGTAGTAAGACCTGAAGATATAATAATGGTCAAGGAAGACGAGGGTATGATATCTGGTATAGTTCGTTCATCCACATTTAAGGGTGTTCATTATGAACTAGAGGTAGAAGAAAACAGCAGGATGTGGCTCTTACAGAACACTAAGACTGCACCAATAGGTTCTAGGTTAGGTATGATAATTAATCCTGAGGATATACATATCATGCACAAAAGCGAGGTGTAGTAATGAAGGCAGATAACAAGACAAACACAGAATTTGAGATAAAGGAGTCTAGGCTAGCATATCCCTATGCAGTGTGGGCTACAATATTTATAGTAATACCACTTATATTGGTAGTCTACTATTCTTTTACTAGAAAGACAGATGATGGTGGTGTACTATTTACCCTTGCTAACTACAGGGACGTATTTGACCCATTGTTTTTCAAGGTATTTGTTAGGTCCTTTGTAATATCAGGCCTAGCTACAATTGCCTGTATTATAATAGGCTATCCTGTTGCCTATATAATATCTAGGATGAGCCCTTCAAAGAGCGCCAACCTGATTATATTATTTATACTTCCTATGTGGATGAACTTCCTTCTTAGGACTTATGCATGGATAGCTATATTGGGTAAGAATGGCCTATTGAATAGTGTTTTGGCATTCTTTGGTGTGCATCCAAACTCAATACTATATACTAGCTCTGCAGTTTTGTTGGGCATGGTATACAATTTCTTGCCATTTATGGTCCTTCCTATATATACATCACTACAGAAGATGGATAAGGACCTTATAAACGCAGCCAAGGACCTAGGAGCGAGTGGATTTACGGTATTTAAAAAGGTTGTTTTCCCACTTAGTATACCGGGCGTTATGAGTGGCATAACTATGGTATTTATGCCTTGTGTTACAACATTTGCAATATCTAGACTACTAGGTGGTGGTAAGACTATGCTAGTAGGTGACTTGATAGAACAGCAGTTTACAACAGTTGGTGATTGGAACTTCGGTTCATCGCTTTCTATTGTTATGATGATAATAATACTAGTGTCTATGGCTATCATGAACAAGGTAGACAAGGACGGATCGGAAGGAGGAGATTACTATATTTAACAAGACTAATAAACTACCGAGATTAAATAGTAAGAGTAGGGAATTTATGCAAAATGCATACTTGGTGCTTGTATTTATATTCTTATATGCACCTATAGCAGCCCTTATAATATTCTCCTTCAACGACTCAAAGTCTATGGGTCACTTAAATGGATTTACACTTAAGTGGTATGCGGCATTATTCAAAAATGGTTCAATACTTAGTGCCTTATATTATACAGTTACAATAGCAATACTTGCATCTGTTATATCTACAATATTCGGTACAATATCATCTATAGGTATATACAAGATGAGGGGCAAGATGAAAAAGGCTATACTGAATATCAACTACCTACCTGTTTTAAATACAGAAATAGTAACAGGTGTGGCCATCATGTCTCTTTTTACATTTTTGAATATGAATTTTGGGTACAAGACTATGTTGATATCTCACATAATGTTCTGTACACCATATGTTATAATGTCTGTCCTACCTAAGCTAAGACAGCTGCCAGAGAACACTCAAAATGCAGCCATGGACTTGGGTGCTACACCTTGGTATGCTATCAGAAAGATAATCATACCACAGATAAGACCAGGAGTGATATCAGGATTTCTAATGGCGTTTACAATGTCAATAGATGACTTTATAATATCATTCTTCAATACAGGCAACGGTGTAAGCAACCTTTCTATAGAGATATACGGTATGGCAAGACGTGGTATAAAGCCAGAAATAAACGCCCTATCTACACTGATGTTTGGTACAGTTATGATACTTTTGATACTTTCAAACAAGAAGGACTCAGTTATCAAGAACAATATAATCAACAGGGGCAAGTAGGAGGTAGTAAATATGAATATTAAAAAGATAATAAAGAGCATTTCTATCCTATCCCTTTCTTTGATTATGGGAATTAACATGACCGGATGTGGGGCTGGCAAGGATTCTAGCAAGGTATTAAATGTTTATAATGTAGGAGACTATATTGACGAATCCTTGATTGATGAGTTTGAAGAACAGACAGGTATCAAGGTCCAGTATTCAACATATGACACTAATGAGATGATGTACCAGAAAGTAAAGAGTGGAAGCACAAAATATGACCTAGTATTTCCTTCAGACTATATGATCCAGAAGATGAGTAGAGAAGGCCTACTAAAGAAGATAAACTTCAATAATATACCTAACTACAAGTACATAGACAAGGAATTTAGAAATGTCAAGTACGACCCTACAAATGAGTACTCAGTGCCTTATATGTGGGGAACTCTAGGCATAGTATACAACAAGTCTATGGTCAAAGATCCTGTAGATTCATGGGACATACTATGGAATGACAAATACAGGAGAAATATACTGATGTTCGATTCAGTAAGGGATACAATCGGTGTGTCTTTAAAAAGACTTGGATTTTCCATGAACTCCGTAAATAGGATGGAGCTGAGGGATGCAAAAAGAGAGCTTATAAAACAAAAACCAAAGCTACTTGCATATGTAAATGATGATGGCAAGGACAGGATGGTTGCTGGAGAAGCTGCCCTAGGTATATTCTACTCAGGAGATGTAGGAATGATGAAGGAAGAAAATCCTGACCTAGAATATGCCCTACCTAAAGAAGGATCTAATATATGGACAGATGGAATATGTATACCCAAGACTGCTGATAATGAAGAATGGGCAGAGGCCTTTATAAATTTCTTATGTGACCCTGATGTAGCAGCCAGAAACACTGAATATATAGCATATTCTACTCCTATAACAGAAGCTAGGAAAAAACTGCCTGAAGAGATGAGAAATGACCCTACTCTTTATCCAGATAAGAAATTGTTGGAAAAATGCGAAGCCTTTTTAGACCTTGAAAAAAATATCAAGCTATATGACAAGGCATGGATTGAAATAAAGAGTAACTAAAGAATAGTATGAGATAATAAAAATAGAACCACCCTAGGATGCATTACTTAGAATGTTATTTATGGGTGGTATATTTTTAGTAATTTGAATAATAGATTCTAAAGGATAGGGGGTGTGTGATGGTCAAACTAGGCAAGTTTAATACTAGAACAAGGACTAAAAAAGGAACAAGAAATAAGCAAACAGCAAATAAGCAACCAACAAAAAAACAAACAGCAAATAAGCAAACAACAAAAAAACAGGCAAAGAAGTACACTAAGAATTATACATATAAAAAGAAAAAAACTACTAGACCAAAAAGAAAGTGGTTTTGGAAGATTATTATCTTGCTAGTATTGATATCGACATTATACACAGCCAAGTCTGTTTTTGAATTTGTTGAATACCAATCAAGTCAAAGTGGATATACAATGTCCGGTCAAGACTTTATAGACAAGGTAGATGATATAGCCATAGTTGAGTATAGAAAATCAGGCATCCTACCATCCATCACTGTAGCTCAGGCAATACTTGAGTCGAATTGGGGTAGGTCAAAACTTACACAGGATGCAAACAACCTATTTGGTATCAAGGCGGATTCTTCTTGGTGGGGAAGTAGTGTGACCTTTTCTACGGGAGAATATTATAATTCTAAGGTCAATGCCAAGTTCAGAAAGTACAGGTCATGGAAACATTCTATAGAAGACCATACGGATTTTTTGGTCAAGAACAAGAGGTACGAAAGGGCAGGTATATTTGATAAAAAAGATTATAAGTCACAGGCCCAGGCCCTTGAAGATGCAGGCTATGCTACTACAGAGGACAAGAACGGTAACAAGATATATGCAGATAAGTTGATAAGACTTATAGAGAGGTACAATCTATACAAATTAGATGATAAGGTGCTAGTATACTAAAAAAATCTTTATTTTTGTACATATATATGTTAAACTATATTAGTTAAGTATAGCAGATGATCGCAGGTAGCAATACGTGAGGAAAGTCGGAGCTCCATAGAGCAGGGTGCTAGGTAACGCCTAGTGAGAGCGATCTTAAGGATAGTGCAACAGAAATAAACCGCCCATTGGGTAAGGATGGAAAGGCGAGGTAAGAGCTCACCAGCATATAGGTGACTATATGGCTATGTAAACCCCACCTGGTGCAAGGCCAAGTTAGGAACAAGAGATGTTGCTCGCATCTCCCGGTAGGTAGGCCGCTTGAACCTATTGGTGACAATAGGTCTAGAAAGATGATCATCTAATACAGAACTCCGCTTATAGCTATGCTTAATACTAAAAAATAGAAGTCAAAGACTCATTTGATTAGGGATTTTAGAAAAACTTATTTAGAGGGTTTTTAGGTGGCAAGAGAAAAGGCTGTGAGTTTTAATACTCACAGCCTTTTTCGAGTCTATGTAAAAAAGTCTGTTAAATTATAGTCCTTCTAGGGTATAATTATTGTGATAGGAGGACTTTTTGTTATGGGAAGGACAAAAAGTGTACAAACTGATATTGCAATTTTGGCTGTATTTGTATATACTTATAATAAGGATACAAGCATATACATAAATTTTGCAATATGAAAACCTTAATTTATTTTGCGGGGGGGGTAGCAAAACTAGTAGATAAGCCGGAAATCTCACATTAAAAATAATAAAAGGAGGAAAAAATGAACAATATTACAAATTTAAGAACAAGAAAAAATCAGATCACTAAAAACCTTAAAAAGCTAATCGTTTTTTTTCTAATTGTAAGTTTAGCGCTGCCCTCGTTAACAGAAGTTGCATGGGCGGCAGCTAGTCCACCAGGAGTAATGCTTAGAGACAATCAAGCAAGAGCAGGACAAGCACCATGGAAGCCTGACGATTATGAAAATGGTTCAGACGCTGCTGTAATGTCAAGAACGGGCTATTGTGGTAATGTAGGTAATCTGCGCTTTAGGGGAAGTGTTAATAACATACATTACGATGAATATAAAGACCCTTATGATGGATTTGGTTGGTCAAGAAAACCAGGCGGAAATGATAATTATGCAGATGAGCTTATTAGAGTAAATGCAAAATATGATGAAAAGACCAAAACTGTATTTTGGGACATTATAGTTAAAGGGCAAAGTGCTGGACCACTTATGGGTGCAACAAAAGACTTAACTAATCCATATTTTACTATTGCGATATCAAGAGGTCTAGAAAATCCGAAGAGCCTCTATGTTTCTAACGGTTATAGAAAGTTGAAAGAATATCCTAACAACTGGCAAACTCAGCATACTGGAGACTTCAGAATGTATGATGTTTATAAAGATAGTGATTTTGCTTTATTTAATGGAAGAAGAGTTTTAGGAAAAACTAACCAAACAAAAGAATTTCTGCAAGAAAAATATAGGTTGCCATGTACAGGTAAAGACAGAGAAAGTTCAATGTCTTACAACATAGAGAAATACAACTACTATTCAAAGTATGCAATCATAGACCAACAGAGTGGTTTTAGTGAAGCAAACACTAGAATGTATTCGTTCACTACTAAGCTGGACGAGGGAGAAGTAGCAGCACAAGGAGAACTTCCAAATGTAGCTAGTGAATTTACCGAATATATGGGCTGGGGAACACCAAGAAATGAAGTAGATTTATCCGGTAAAGTATGGATAACGATTGGTGTTTCAACTAGAGAGTTTAGCTCAAATAAAGCAAAACCACTCGGAACAGGAAATTACAACTTCTCTAAAATTGCAGTTGTTGACGTTAAACCTAATGAAGATAAGCTAGGATTAGAGCCTTACTATGAGGTAGGAAGTGGAAAAGCAGAAGATACTGTAAAATTACCAGTCAATTTAAAGAATAGTAAAAAAATCCCACAAGGAACTCGTTTCATGTTACAATCTGATCCAAAGGATAAATTTGAAACAAATCCTAATACTGGGGCAATTACTCAAACACCAGCTGATAAAAAAGATAGACCTATAAGTATAGATCAATACACTGGAGAAGTTACTGTCAATATTCCGAAGGGAGCAAAAGGTGGACAAGAGATAAAGGATAATGTTCAGGTTATTTATCCTGACGGTTCAACTCACATTGTACCCCTTGTAGTAAAGGTAATCGAAGATAAACCAAATATCAAGAGAGGAATGTATGCAACAAATCCTGTAGGCTCTGAAAAGCAATTAGATAAAGAATCTTTTGGCGACATCTACATGGGCGATGATGCTTTAAAGTACACTTACCAAGCTGGAGATACTTCTAAAATCATAAAGAGCTTTACGGCAGATAATCTACCATCAGGAACAACTTTTGGTGTTGGAAGTAAAGCAAGTAGCAATAACGCACCTAATATTGATCACCAAAGACTTGAAAGACCACTATTATTAAAAGCAGATACAAAGGCAAAAGTAGGGGATTTTGCCATAAAATTTAAAGCGGTAAATGGAAGTGGAAAAGAAACTACAGCGACAAATCCGGGAACTATAAAAACTTATTTGCCAACTAATAATGGTACAAAGATTCGTATAAAGAAGGGCACAACAAAAGATAAGATACCAAGCCCAGAAGCTGCGATAGGTATTTACCACAAAAAATACACAAATCCTGATGTTATTCGTGGAGAGCTGAAAACAGGTAGAGATCCAAATCTTGTTATAAATGATAAAACAGGATATTTACCAGATGGAACAACTTATACTTGGGAGCGTACTCCAGATACTGATACAGTTACAAAAGGTAGTCTTAACTATGCCCTTGTAAAATATAAAAACAAAAAAGGCGAAGAAATTGTAGACAAAGTTCCTGTATACGTAGAAGTGTACGATACAGACGATGTAATTGTATACAATCCTAATAATGTTACTAAGCCTACAGATGATAAAGATAGGAATATACCTAAAAAAGATAGTAACAATAATGATATAGATGTAAATGATTACAACTTAGTTGCATTTAAAACAGAAGATAAGACTAAGGGAACATTAACAAAAGGTAAAGAACAAAACAAAGAAGTAATTTCAGTTTTAGTTAAAAAGAAAAAATTTACAACTTTTGGAAGTATAAAACCTACTGAAAATCCAGCAACTGGTTATACTTTCTGGTTCTGGGATAAAGACCCAGCTAATGTAAAAAAAGCTGTGAATTATACAGATTCCTATGCTAGCAAAGACGTTTACACAGCATATTTCATTAAATCAGGCGATGAGATAAAAGAAGTTGACAAAAATATACCATTACCAAATGGATTCTATAAAGTAACAATAGCTAAAGGCGATGGAATAGAAGATAATCAATTGTTTGGAAAGACATATGCAGTTAAAGAGGGAGAAAAGCTTAGCAAGGATAAATTCCCTAATTTAACGCCTCAAGCATCCTATAAAGAGCCTAAGTGGAATGTAGATAACCCATGGGATAAAGCAATGGGAAAAGATGACGTAATCTATACTGCAACAGCTACACAGAAAACAACAGCAAAAAAGATCGAAAATTTAGGCGGCATAGAAGGAAAAGATCTAGCAGCATGGGTAGGCGACAAATTAGACTCAGACTTCTGGAAGAAAGGCGTAGTAGCTAAGTCAACAATACCAGATAATATAACGAAAGCAGCAGTAGAAGCAGCTATCAAATCAGCAACTAAAGCTGAAGACATTACAAAAACTGCAAGAACAACAAATGCTGAAGTATTAAATCCAACAGCCGGAAAATTAAAGATTACATTTGCAGACGGTTCTTCATTAGAAGTAACACAAAAGCTATATGTATACGCAAAGAAAACAACAAAACCAATAGATCCTAATCAACCAAGACCAGAAAATGCGGTAGAAGTAACATACAATAAAGGTGACGGAGTAAATGAACTACAAGGAACAGGAAAAACATTAGTAAAATCTGGTGAAACATTAGCTGATGCAGACTTCCCAAGAGCAACATTAAAAGAAGGACACAAGGATCTAACTTGGTCAGGACAAACAGCAGGTAATCAAAAAGACTACAAAGTAACAGCACAAAACAAAGTATTCACAGCAAAAGCAACAAAGATTGAATACACAACAGATAAGATTGTTCCATGGATACCAGCGGATCCAACAAATCCAGAAAAGGACAAGCCAACAGAAGGCTCAGACAAGAAACCAATTCCAGACACATATGTAACAGTAAGCTTTGAATCAGAAAACGAAGCAAAAGGTAACATTAAGGTTGGTGCTAAAGAAGGTAAAAAAGTTTGGGCAAAAGTTGCACCAGATACACTTTACAAAGACATCAAAGATCAAGTAAAAGTAGTTGGTAAAAATGGAAACGAACTTAAGAACTGGACACCAGCAGACAAGGCAACAGACACTTACAAGATGGTAGCAAATGACGCCTACACAGCACACTTCATAAAGAATGGAGATATAGTAGACAAAGATGAAGTACTACCAACAGACTGGTACAAAGTTACTTTCGAAGGAAAAGAAGGAATTAAATCCTTAGAAGGATCAGACCAAGCAACACAAAAAGAAGTATACAAAGCATACAAAGAAAGCGTTGAATTAACAAAAGCAACAGACTTCCCTAAAGCAACATTAGAACCAAACTACAAAGACTTAAGCTGGAAACAAGACAAGACTGCAGTTGGAGATAAAGTAACAGTAACAAAAGCAACAACATTTACAGCAACAGCAGCAAAAGACACAACAGCAGATATAGTTAAAAAGAATGGCGGACTAAAAGGTGTAAACTTTGCAGCATGGTTAGGTGACCTAGAAAAACTTACAGATACTACAGCAAAGAACAATTTCTGGAAGAAAGGCGTTGCAGCAAATACAACAGATAATGAAAAGAAAGCAACAATAGACGCAGCCCTAGCAGAAGCAACAGTTGAAGACACAACAGCACAAAAGAGAACAACAGATGCAAAGGGAACATTCCCAGGAACATTAAAAGTGACATTTAAAGACGGTTCAGTATACGTAGTAGATGCAAGCAAAGAAGACACAGATTCAGCAAAGACAAACATTGCCCAAACTTTATATGTAAAGGATCATGTTCTTCCAACAAGTGAAACCAACGTACCTGTCGATGCAATAGAAGTTGAATTCAAACTTGGCGAAGGGGTTAAGGTTGAACATAAGAATCCAAATACTCAACAAGTTAATACGACAAAAGGCAACAAGGAGACACCGGTTCTTTACAAGTCTTATAAGGTGAAACCGGGTACAGATCTTTCAACTTATGCGCATCCGACTATACACAAGACTATATTTGCTTTAATAAATGCTGTGCCAGAGGAAGGATATATAAATCCTGTATGGAATCCGGAAAATAAAGTTGTAACAGAACAAAACAAAGTATTCACAGCAACAGCAACAAAGATAGACTACACAACAGATCCAGTAATCCCATTTGAACCAGCAAATCCTGAAAAACCTGGAGACAAAGATGATAAAAACATCCCAAAAGAAAATCCAAAAGACAAGAAACCAATCAAGAGAGATGAGTATGTAGTAGTAGGATTTAAAGTAGATCCAAAAGATTCAGGAACATTAACACTAGGAGATCAAGCGAACAAAGCAGTAATCTCAGCCCTAGTTAAAAAAGGCACAGAATGGGCAAAATTCACAATGCCAACAACTAATAATGCAAATGACTATGTATTCTGGCATTGGAACGAAGCACCGGCAGGTAACGTAGCAGACGGACAAGTACGTGTGGCAAAATTC
>NZ_ADJN01000025.1:0-35334 GCF_000178095.1 Peptostreptococcus anaerobius 653-L
CAAAACGAAAAAAGGCAAGAATATCTTTTAATAATCCTGCCTTAATAATCAAGTCTGTATAATTCCTAGTTAGACTGCTCTTCTCCTTTACCGAAAAGCTTAAATAAAAGACCCGCTCCCTTGTCACATGATACAGCCAAGACTATACCACAAAGAAGAGATGCAAGGTGAGGTATAATTCCAGGTCCCATTATGTCGCCACCTGATGATAGGTATGCGAAAGTTGAAAAACACCCCAAGAAAGCCCCCGGTATAAACCATAACTCTTTTAATTTCGACTGGTAACACATAGTTCCTGAGATGATGGCTGTCATTAAAATAGCTACTCCTCCTACTGTAGGAAACTTGCTAGATATTAGGACTGCAACAAATGCAGATGCCACTCCAGACATAAGAGCAAAGAAAGCTGTCTTCATACCCTCAAAACCATGTTTACCCGATGCAAAGTAAGCTGTGCAACCAGCAAAACCTATCCAAGTAATCAGTTTCAAAGAAGTGAATGAAGCTATCAAAGCCCAGATACCACAACATATTCCCGTCGATAACGACAATGCAACTAAAAAACTCATTAAAACACCTCCAAATTAATATAAGAATAACAATCAAATTCCTATCAATAATCTATAATATATCATCTTTTCGATGTTTTAACTATACTTAAATTGCATTAATTGTATTTTTTATAAATTGTAACAGTCTTTAATAGTTTAAGGCAGATATTAAGTTTTATTCAATCAAATAATACGTAATCAAGGTATTTATCATTCGTACACTAAGTATAGAGCAAATCGTATGCCAATTTTTTAACTAATTCCGATATCTATTGATAATACAAGTTTCTCAATAGATAAATATTTTTTTGTTGATATTTGCAATAAATTTCAACCCCTGGCTAATAGGGGGAATTGGTGATTTTTAAGTCCATTTGGAATTGATAAGCCTATTTTTAAGTTATTTTTGACTTATTATGATTTTTTTCTTGAAAAAAATTAAAAAATACTGTAAAATATAATTCATAATTAACTTATTTTCTTCAAAATAAATTTATTATCCACACTTTTTATAATTCGAGAGGAGTTTTCCATGTTAAAAAGCAAGAATAAACTGTTTAATTCACCACTAATTTTGACAGACAAAAAGAACAAAATAATCGACTATAACATCCAGGCTAAAGACAATTTTCCAGGGGTTATATCTGCAGGAAGGGTTGATATATCTAGTTTTGATAAGTTTGACCTACTTTGTACGAACCTAAACGAGACCAGGGTTTACACAAAGAGCGATTATTTTTCAATTGATAATATATTTCTATATGCAATTGATAATTTTTGTGAGGAAATCATTATCATAGATAGTGCCGGCATAGTCATTTATTGCAATCCTCAATTCGAAACTAATCATGGAATAAAACCTAGTGATATAATCGGCAAGGATATCCACTATATTACAGACAAAAACATAGTAGACCACCTTATGTTCGACAAGGTCATATCACAAAAAAAGACTATAAGCTTTAAACAAAAGACAAAAAACGGAAGAATATTTCTGAACACCTCTTCTCCAGTATTTGATGATAACAGAAATATAATATATGTAATCGAAAACTGTAAGGATATAACTGAAACTGAAATCCTAAACAATACACTTAACCACGCTCAACATCAGCTAAAAAAGACAAACGACACCAAGGATGAAGATAATGTTGTAAAAAATACCTTCCAGTATTTCAAGAGCCCTACAGTAAGAGACCTACTGATTAAGACCCTTAGGTTCTCGGAAAAAGACGTCAACGTACTTATAACAGGGGCATCAGGTACAGGCAAGACCTCATTGGCAAGATTTATACATGAGAATAGTCCTAGAAAAAATATGGCTTTTGTGTCCATAAACTGTACTACCCTTCCAGAAAATCTAATAGAATCGGAGTTGTTCGGCTACAAAAAGGGATCCTTTACAGGTGCCCTTCACTCAGGCAAAAAGGGTTTAGTTGAGCAAGCCCAAGGCGGGACTCTATTTTTAGACGAAATAGGAGAACTACCTATGAACATCCAGGCCAAACTTCTTGAGCTAGTCCAAGATAAAAAATATCTTCCTATAGGTGCTCAAGACAAAAAAGACGCAGATATAAGAATAATCACTGCCACAAACAGAAAGCTCCAAGACCTAGTTGAAAAGGGAGAGTTTAGGGAAGACCTCTACTACAGACTAAATGTAGTGCAGCTTCATATGCCCCCTCTTAACGAAAGAAAAGAAGACCTAGAGGTTTTTATCAACCACTTTGTCAACTTTTTCAATAATAAATACGATACCAATGTCAAGTTCTCACCAAAGGTCTACACCGCTTTTAGCAAGTATTCATGGCCTGGAAATATAAGGGAACTTGAATACTTGATCGAGTACCTGATAATCAATGTTCAAAAAAACATCGTCAATACAGAAGATCTACCAGCAAATATAACAAACATTGAAAATAAAACAGAGGAAGTGAGTTCTTTTTACTTCGATACGGACGAAAAAAATGATTTAAAACTCCTACTTGAAGAGGCTGAGTCGGGTATTATAAAGTCCTTCTATACTAAATATCCCTCTTCATATAAGCTAGCAGAAATTCTTTCAATTTCTCAGAGCAAGGCCCATAGACTGATCAACAAGTATTGTAAGTAGTCACTTAACTAGGCAAACCAAGGACTCTTGTTTTGTTTTAGACCTGTAAAAATTGTATTTTATCACACACATAAGAAACTTCATAAATATAATAAATATACTATAAGACAGGCTAACTTGAAAAAACAAGCTCATAAAGAAATGTTTTTTCATAGCCTGTCACCTATTTATTTAACTGATCTTCAAGTACTTTGTGGATTTCTATACAGTTTCAATATATCAAATTTTCTAAAAATTACTATTGACCTTTTAATTCTTTGGTGATATCATAGTTACATAATAATCAATCAAATTCAATAAAATCTTAGATTTTAATTCTTTAATTAATAATCTATAGCGTGTCAAGCTTTATTCGTATGTAAATCAAACTATATTACAAGAAAACAGCCAAATTCAAAAAACTAATAGCCAAAATTTAAACAAATAATATAAGAAAAGGGGGACTTTTGTATGTCTACTTATGATTTAGTAATTAAAAACGGTAAAATTGTTACAAGCGGCGATTCTTATGTTGCTGATATCGGTGTTAAGGACGGTAAGGTTATTGAAATTGCTACTTGTATAGACGGTGAAAACGTTTATGACGCAAAGGGCAAGTATCTAATACCAGGTGGTATAGATGTTCATACACATCTTGATATGCCATTCTGTGGTACATTCTCAAGCGATGACTTCTTAACTGGTACTAAGGCAGCAGCAATAGGTGGTACAACTACAGTTGTTGACTATGCTATCCAGCCAGGTGGAAAGACTCTTAAGGATGCTATAGATATATGGAAAGAAAAGGCTGAAGGAAAGGCTGTTATAGATTATGGTTTCCATCTTGCAGTTACAAATCTTGATGACCAGGCGAGAAAAGACCTTCCAGAACTTTTAAAGAATGGATTCTCTTCTTTCAAGGTATTTATGGTTTACGATGGCATGAGACTAAGTGACAAGGAGCTTCTTGAAATACTTCAGATAGCTAAGGATAATGATGGTCTTGTATGTGTACACGCTGAAAACTATGACTCTATCAACTACAATATAGCAAAATTACTAGCTGATGGTAAGACTGATCCAGTGTACCATGCTATTTCAAGACCTCAAAAATGTGAGGCAGAAGCTACAAACAGGGCTGTCAAACTTGCAGAAATGGTAGATGCTCCTATCTATATCGTTCATGTAAGTAACAGGGAAGCTGCAGATGTTATAGCAAGATCTAGACAGGAAGGTTTCAAGACTATGGGAGAAACTTGTACTCAGTACCTACTTCTTTCAATAGACAATTATTTAGAACCAGATTTTGCAGGATCTAAGTATGTAATGAGCCCTCCACTTAGAGAAGGATTCAATAATGAACTTCTTTGGGATTCACTTAAGTTTAGCAAGCTACAGACTATAGCAACTGACCACTGTCCATTCTTTATGGAGCAGAAAAAGATGGGATTAAATGACTTTACTAAGATTCCAAATGGTGCTCCTGGCATAGAAGCAAGACTTGCCCTAATCTACCATAACGGTGTTAATGAAGGTCGTCTACCAATAGAAAAATTTGTTGAATTGACTTCTACTAACCCAGCTAAGATATTTGGTATGTATCCTAAGAAGGGTACTATAGCAGTAGGATCTGATGCAGATATAGTAGTATTCGATCCAGAAAAGGAAGTAACTCTATCAGTTGACAACCTACACGAAAATGTAGACTACACTCCATTTGAAGGCTTCTCTGTAAAGGGATATCCAGTAGCTACATTCTCTAGAGGTGACCTTGTTGCAGAAAACGGAGAATATGTAGGATCAGAAGCAAGAGGACAGTTGATCAAGAGAGGAAAGCCACAGTTAGTATAATTTAAGAATATAAATTAATAAGATTAGATTAATAGAATAGATTGCTAGTATTGTTTATCAATATTAGAATATATGTGATTACAAGAAAGGGGTACTAAGAACTATGTATAAATGTGATTTAGGAAGAATGTCTGAGAAGATACATACTTTTTCAAAATTTGGAGATGCTGGACACGGTGGTATAACTAGATACTCACTAAGCCCTGAAGCTATCCAGGCAAGAGATTATTTCAAGGAAAGAATGGAAAAAATAGGTGCAATCGTAACTACTGACGACGTTGCAAATATGTACGCTACTCTACCAGGTTCTGAACCAGGTCTAAAGAAAATAGTTACAGGATCTCATTGTGACTCTGTTAAAAACGGTGGTAACTACGATGGTATCCTAGGTGTAATGGGTGCTATGGAAGTTCTTGAAACAATCGTAGCAAATAAGATTCCACATAGACACGACATAGTTGCTATGATTTGGACTAATGAAGAAGGTTCTTTATATCCACCAGCTATGATGTCTTCTGGTATAGTATGTAATGACTACCTACCTGAAGACCTAAGAGGAAACTTCAAATTTGAAAATATGATGAAGTCTAAGAGCGTTGAAGATGGTGTTACTACTTTCGGTGAAAAGTTAGCTAACTTCAAATACAAGGGAGACAAGAAAAACAGATTAAATCCTGAAGAATATATGTGTGATTTTGAACTACATATAGAACAGGGTCCTATCCTTGAAGATGAAGGAAAGACTGTTGGTATAGTTGACTGTGTACTTGGTATGTTCAACTACAGAATCAGTTTTACAGGCCAGGCAGCCCACGCTGGTACATTCCCAATGGACAAGAGAAGAGATGGTCTATTCGCTGCTTCTCAGGCTCTTTGCTACCTACATGAAGAAATCGACAAGCTAAATAGACCTGAACTTGTATATACTACAGGTGAAATTGTTTGTCATCCATGTGTACATACAGTAATACCAGACTATGTTGAATTCTCTCTAGATGTAAGACATGAAGATCCAAAGGTTCTTGAAGCAGTTCGTAAGATAGTACTTGGCCTAGCTGACAAAAAGTGGGCTGGATGTACTTGCGAAGTTAAGTTAGCTTGGGAAAGAGACACAGTATATTGGAATAAGCAGTTGGTAGACTTCGTTCAGGAATCAGCTGACGAACTAGAAATACCAAATATGCCAATTCACTCTGGAGCAGGTCATGATGCACAGTTCGTTGCATATATGATACCTACAACTATGATATTCGTAGTAACTAAGGATGGTCTATCTCATTGCGAACCAGAATTCGCTTCAGATGAACAGTGTACAGAAGGTGCTTCAGTGCTTCTAAACGCTATTCTAAAGGCAGACAAGCTAGACGATATCGCTAAATAAAGACCTTTGATCCCTGCATGGTCAAAGTAAAATATAAGTAATAAGACCTTAATTAAAAATCAAAAAATAAAAACCTAATATAATAACAAAATAGTAGTAAGTAAAACGCTAATTACAAAGCAAAAAATAAGCCAAAAAATAGTTGGCATCCACGACTCCCGTTGAGTTCTGGATGCCAACTTTATTTTATTGACTGCAAATTTTTTATTCTATTTTATATTTATAATCTAGCTTCTAGCTCTTTCTTCTTTTCTTCAAATCCTGGCTTTCCTAATAGGGCAAACATATTTGTCTTGTAGTCTTCAACACCTGGCTGGTTGAATGGATTTACACCCATCATACAACCACTAATTCCACAAGCTATTTCGAAGAAGTATACCATCTGTCCAAAAGTATATTCGTCTAGTTTCTTTATGTTAATTATAAGGTTTGGAACATCTCCATCTGTATGAGCAAGTAGAGTACCCTCAAATGCCTTGTGGTTTACAAAGTCAACTGTTTGACCTACAAGATAGTTAAGACCATCTAAATCTTTTTCATCAGACTTTACAGCAAGGTTTCTTCTTGGTTCTTCAACGTTTAAAACTGTTTCAAACAAGAATCTTCTACCATCCTGGATATACTGACCCATTGAGTGTAGGTCTGTAGAGAAGTTTACTGATGCTGGGAATATCCCCCTCTGGTCCTTTCCTTCACTTTCTCCAAATAGCTGCTTCCACCATTCTGAGAAGTACTGTAACTGAGGTTCATAGTTTACAAGTAACTCTGTCTCCTTACCCTTTCTTGAAAGAATTGTTCTAACTGCTGCATACTGGTAGGCATCGTTGCTCATTAAATCTTCATTTGAGTATTCAACCTTGGCATCTGCTGCACCCTTCATCATTGCATCTATATCAAATCCTGCTGCTGCAATAGGTAATAGACCAACTGGTGTAAGTACTGAATATCTTCCACCTACATCATCAGGTATAATGAAAGTTTCATATCCTTCTTCATCTGCCATCTTTCTAAGGGCTCCTCTAGCCTTATCAGTAGTAGCGTATATCCTACTTGCTGCTCCTTCTTTACCATATCTCTTTTCTAGGTCTTCCTTAAATACCCTAAATGCAAGAGCTGGCTCAGTTGTAGTTCCTGACTTAGAGATTACATTTACTGAGTAGTCCTTGTCAGCTACTAGGTCTAATAGGTCTAGTAGGTATGATGAACTTATAGAGTTACCAGCGAAGTATATCTGTGGAGCCTTTCTTTCTTCTCTTGATAGGTCATTCTTGAATGCAGATCCCAGCATATCAAGGGCTGCCTTAGCTCCTAGGTATGATCCACCTATACCGATAACGATTAGAACATCTGATTCAGACTTTATCTTTTCAGCTGCCTTCTTGATTCTTGCAAATTCTTCCTTGTCATAGTCTTGAGGAAGATCCATCCAACCTAAAAAGTCAGATCCTGGACAAGTCTTTCCATGCAACATCTTGTGGGCTGCTGCTATAAAAGGTTCCATTGCCTCTACTTCTCTCTTCTCTAAAAACTTTCCTGCCTTACCATAATCAAATCTTAAGTTACTCATTGTTACCTTCTTTCTTTCATTTATATGAAATATTTATTGCCAAAATCTACACACCAAGAATATGATATGCTCTTTACAATCACTTAATACACAATATATCTTATTAATAGTTTGGTATCTTGTCAAGATGTATTGATGATTTTTATACATTTTCTTTATATTTATATATCTGCCTCATCAACCTTAACTTTAACATATTTTTTAGTTACTAAACAATTTTGGTATATTCTTCTATAATTTTTTCTGCACACTTGATACCATCAACTGCCGCTGTAACTATACCTCCTGCGTATCCAGCACCTTCTCCGCATGGGTATAATTTTTTTATAGATAGAGATTCTAGAGTATCTACATCTCTTTTTAGCCTAACTGGTGCAGAAGACCTCGTCTCTATTCCTGTCAATACTGCATCATTCATAGCGAATCCATGTAATTTTCTATTCATACTCACAATACCCTCTTTCATAGACTCAACTACAAAAGGTGGTAAGCATCCTGATAGGTCTGTCATAGTAACACCAGGACTATAAGATGGATAAACCGAACCTATACTAGTCGATGGCTCTCCCCTTAAAAAGTCTCCTACTAGTTGGCAAGGTGCCTTGTAGTTTGAACCACCTAACTGATAGGCCAATCTCTCATATCTCTGCTGGAACCATATCCCTGCAAGTGGGTGGTCGGACTCGTAGTCACTAGTGTTTATACTGACCAAAAGACCGCTGTTGGCATTTGCCTTATCTCTTGCATGTTCACTCATGCCATTAGTGACCAACTCACCCTCTGTTGAAGCAGATGCTATTACACTGCCGCCTGGACACATACAGAAAGTGTATACACTCCTACCATTTGATGTTTGGGCAGTCAACCTATAGTCTGCTGGTCCTAGCTTTTCATGACCGGCAAATTTACCATACTGGGCATGGTTTATCATATCCTGAGGATGTTCAATTCTTGCACCTATGGCAAATGGCTTTTGCTCAACGTGCATACCTCTTTTATAGACCATTTCATAGGTATCCCTTGCACTATGGCCTATGGCAAGTATCAGGTGTTCAACGTCAATCCACTCAGAACCGTTGATTTCTATAGATTTTATATTACCCGCTTCTACTTTCATATCAGTAAGCTGGGCATCAAACCTAACCTCTCCACCAAGCTTTATTATCTCATTTCTGATATTCTTGACTACATTTTTAAGTATGTCTGTTCCAACATGAGGCTTGTGAGAATATAAAATCTCCTCTGGTGCACCATGCTTTACAAATTCCTCAAGGACCCTGGTAGACCTTATATCCTTGAGTCTTGTAGTCAGCTTACCATCTGAAAAGGTACCTGCTCCACCCTCTCCAAACTGGACATTTGACTTGGGTTTGAAGTCTCCACCGGACCAAAAATTCTCTATATCCCTTGTTCTCTGATCTACATCCATACCCCTTTCAAACATAAGAGGTTTGTAACCTCTCTGGGCTAGGATAAGACTTGCAAAAAGTCCAGCTGGTCCAGAACCTACGACTACAGGTCTGTGTTTGAGTGACTTATCCCCCATTTTGACATCAATATACCTGTTTGTATCTATATGTGTAGTATCTTTGGGCTTGAACTTTAGGATTTTATCCTCATTTTTAACAAGTATATCAACAGTATATACCAATAGGATCTTGTCCTTTTTTCTAGCATCCACAGATTCCTTGTATATGCTGTATTCCAATATATCACTGTTTTTTATCTTCAGCTTTTTTAGTAGCTTTTCTCTGACCAAATCAATTTTATCATCTATATCTATCTTGATATTAGATACTCTTAGCATCCTTACCTCCTATAAAAAAGGACTACCGGGCTTTACCCAGTAGTCCACACTATTTATTCTTTAGAAATCAAGCCCCTTATAAGCTTCATATTGTTGAAAATCTTCTCTAGGAAGTCCTCAGCAACTTCGTCATCAAGCAATTTAATTTCTAGATTCTCGTCCTTATCTATACCCTTATCTTTGCAGTATTCCATGGCCAAATCCATAATATCTCTTTTTGAAGTTTCATCTAACCTATAGTCCTTATAGTCAACAATCACATATTGCTTTGTTGTCTGTAGGTCATCCTTATTGTAGCCTATCTCTATATGGTAGATTACAGCATATAGGTTCTCTATAGCCTCTTCTCCCTTATATACAGGAACTGCAGGATTAGATCTAATAAAATTTGTAGCAACAGGTATTGTCTTACCAATTTTTAAAGTCATATTTTTCTCCTTAATCACTAAATACAGCGGATATTTCCTTATTTCTCTTAGCTAGGGTACTTGTACTTACTCCGTATTCCTTAGCTATGGCAGACTGTGTTGCAGCTATGTCGTTTTGCTTCTTGTAATAGTATTCAAGGCCTGCTGCCCATCCATTCTCAGAGCCACCGATATTAATCTTGTCAGCTATATCTATCCAAAGTCTCATTATACCCTTGTATATTTCTTCGTCTTTTATTTTTTCCTTGAATATATGATCAAGGTTTAAGGTATCTTCATTCTGACCTTCTCTAACTACCTTGGATGATTCTAGTGTAGCTACCTTATCCTCTTGGTCTTCTATAGATTCTATGGTCTCTTCTAGCTCATTGTCCTTGTAGTCGCTAATCTGTAATAACTGTAGCATATACTTGTAGAAGAATAGTGAATTCATGGCTACAAAGTACTCTAAGTTGCCTATCTTATCCTTATTTTCTTCAAATGCCTTCATTATAGCATCGTATATCATGTTCTTAGTTTCTTCTTGGATTCTTATAGTCAGGTCTATTAATACATATATATCACCTATTCTTACAGGTCTTCCTAGTATATAGTCCCCTATAGCAAAGTTACCAAGTATCTTAGAATCAAGAGTCTTGTACTTGTGACCAGTGAACATATCCTTTATCACTACTTCTATATCATCTATTTTATCTATAGTGAATAGACTTGGATATGAATTTACACAAGAATATACTATATTCTTTTCATCCTGATTAAACCTAAAGTGGTTCACAGTGTATATTGCTGGTGTAGTATCTCTATCAATCATATAGTCATAAGAGAAATATGATGCAAAAAATCTATTAGATGCTATATTGCTAGTCAACATATCTCCAAAAAGATTGTTTCTTGATTCCTCTTCCATCTTAGCAAAATTTTCATCTTTATCTATCAATTCTTCTAAGTGGTGCCCCAACTTAACTATTGTAGCTGTATAATTTCTGTCTATCTTGTCTTTTCTATCCAGAAGGGCTTTTTTATTAAGTTCATCAACCCTACCTGATTTGTCTTTTTCCATACAACAATTCTTATATTTTTTCCCACTTCCACAGTGACATAGATCATTTCTTTTTAACATTTGTAACTGCTCCCTAATCTTTTATTTATATTCACTCTTAAAACCTCTCATTTAAGAGGTATACAGCGCACACAAAAAAGCACATCTTACTTGTGCATTACAATTAATTATATCACACAATGGACAAAAAATACATAAATATTTACTTCTTGTTTCTCTTACTTTTTAGCCATAGCAATAGACTTGTCAACACAGGCAATCTGTCCCTTTATGACAGCATTCCTTAGGCCGTGCTCTTCAAGAGTTTCTACTGCCACTATTGTAGTTCCACCTGGTGAGCATACCATATCCTTTAGTTCGCCTGGATGCTTGCCTGTTTCAAGAACCATCTTGGCAGCACCATATACTGATTGGGCAGCAAATTTATAGGCCTGTGCTCTTGGCATACCTGTCTGTACAGCTGCATCTGCCATAGCCTCTATAAACATAAATACATATGCCGGACTAGAACCACTAACTCCTACAACGGCATCCATAAGGTACTCTCCAACTATCTCCGCCTTACCAAATGATTCAAATAACTCAACTACAAAATCCATCTCATCATTTGTAACATTCTTATTAGGGCTAAGAGCTGACATACCTTCACCTACTAGGGCTGGAGTATTAGGCATCACCCTTACTACCTTCTTGTCATCTCCAATAACGTTTTCTATAGACTCAATTGTCGTAGCTGCTGCTATGGATACTATCAACTTCTGTCCATCGATTGAATCCCTAATATCCTTCATTACACCATTTATGATGTTAGGCTTTACAGCAAGAATCACAATATCTGCATCCTTTACAGCGAGACTTGAATCACTTGTAACATTTACTCCAAACTCACTCTTTACTCTATCTAAAGACGGTTGGTACAAGTCTGCTACAGTTACGTTTTCAGGACTTACTACACCTGCCTTTATAACTCCACCTAAAATTGCACTTCCCATGTTACCTGCACCAATAAAAGCTAGTTTTTTCATACCTTTTCCCCCCTATTTGTATAATGATGCTATTACTTGTCGTTACATTCAAGCCAGTCTATAAGTTCTAAAAGACTATTTAGCCTAGCTTCGGTATGGTCTATCATATCCTGAGTAGGCTCTTTTATACCAACTATATTAATACACCTAAATCCACCCCTGTAGGCTGCTTCAACACCAGATGGAGAATCCTCTAGGACTAGACATTCCTTTGGACTTAGCCCCAACTTATCTGCAACCTTGAGGAATATCTCTGGGTTGGGCTTGGAATCAACTACCTCGTCACCATACATATAGGCATCAAAATGTTCATAAACATGCTCTTTTTTGAGTCTGTTTTCAGCCCTTATTTTTCTGGTTGATGTAGCAATCCCTTTTTTATAACCCCTTTTGTCGATATAGTCTATTATCTCAAACACACCGGGTAAGACAGGTATGGGATAAGCGTCTAGTTGGGCTACCATGGCCTCTGTCTTTTCATCGGCTAGGGATTCAAAGTCAAGGCCTGATCCAGCATAAATTTTTTCAAGACCTGCTATTATTCCAGCCCTGTTCCTACCCATGACCTGGCAGTATTCAGCATCTCCCATCTCATAGCCATACTTTTTCATGGTCTTGGTCCAAAAGTCTGATGACATCCTCTCTGTATCGAATATCACACCATCAACGTCAAATATTATTCCCTTAATCCTGTTCAAATTTTACTCCTGTTCTACTCGTCTTCGCTCTACTCGTCTTCACTGTGTATTAACTTAAAGAACTTCTTGGCATTCTCCTTAGTCGCCTGGCATACTTCCTCGTAGGATATTCCTCTTTCAAGGGCAATCTTTTCAGCGACGTGTCTAACCATTGAAGGGTCATTTCTCTTTCCCCTGTTAGGTACTGGTGCCAGATATGGTGAGTCAGTCTCTATAAACATCCACTCAAGAGGTATATTCTTGGCAACATCCACTGTCTTTCTATTGTTTTTGAAGGTAACAGTGCCGGCTATTGATATATGGCAACCTAGCTTGATATATTCCTTGGCAAGTTCAAGTTCTCCACTATAGCAGTGTAAGACGCAACCTGTCTCTGGTGCCTTGTACTTTTTGATGATCTCAAAAGTATCTCCATGGGCATCCCTGTCATGGACTATAAATGGCAGTCCTAGTTCATTAGCAAGTTCAATCTGCCTTATAAACCACTTCTTCTGTAGGTCTCTTGGAGAATTGTCATAGTAGTAGTCTAGGCCAATCTCACCTATGGCAACTACCTTGTCATTTTCCTTAGCCCACTTTTTCAGTTGGTCTATATCTTCTTCGGTCATATCCTCAACATCGTGGGGATGTACACCTACTGCTGCATATATAAAGTCATACTTGTTGGCAAGATCTAGGGCTGTCTTAGATGTCTCCATGTCTGCTCCTGGATTTACAACTAGATCAACATCCCTCTGTCTCAGTAATTCTATTAGTTCTTCCCTATCCTCATCGAACCTCTCATCGTTAAGGTGGGCATGTGAATCAAACAACATTATCTCACCTCTGCTCCATCATTGGCACCGATAGCTTCTGGCAATACAAGAGCATCCCCATCATTTCCGGCTGCCAAAATCATACCCTGAGATTCTACACCTCTTAGCTTGACTGGCTTTAGGTTACATACTACAACTACACTCTTACCTACCATATCTTCTGGCTTGTAGTAGTTAGCTATGCCTGATACTATCTGCCTTACTTCTGAACCTATCTTAATCTGAGATACCAGTAGTTTGTCGGCCTTAGGGTGCTTTTCACACTTAACAACCTTACCAACCCTCATCTCTACTTTTGAAAAATCATCTATTGTTATCTCTTCCTTGTGATCTAACTTAACTTCCTGGTCTACTATCTTTTCAGCAAACATTTCTTCTAGGACCTTTATTTCTTCCTCAACATCTAGTCTTGGGAATAGGACTTCTCCCCTGTGAACCTTAGTTCCATCAGCTATTAGGCCAAATGTATCTGTACTTTCCCAATTAGTAAGCTCTTCAAAACCTTCTATACCCAACTGATAAAATATCTTTCTAGCTGTATCAGGAAGTAGTGAAGATATCAATGTAGATATCAATCTTATTGACTCACATAGGTTGTATAATACATGGTTTAACTGGTCCTTCTTGCTATCATCTTTTGCAAGAGCCCAAGGCATAGTCTCATCTATATACTTGTTTGTTCTTCTTACAAATCTCCAAACTGACTCAAGGGCCTCATGGAACATAAGGTCATTCATCTGTTTTTCAAAATCAACTCTGATTTCCTTGTATAGATTTATTAGTTCATCATCAAACTCAGTCTTGGCATCATTTACTACAAGGATTCCGTCATTGTACTTTTCAACCATTGAAACAGTTCTACTAACAAGGTTACCTAGGTCGTTGGCTAGGTCTGAGTTGATTCTAGTTATAAAGTTTCTATGAGTATAGCTACCATCCTGACCAAATGAGAATTCTCTCAATAAGAAGTACTTAAGGGCATCTACACCGTACTTGTCTACCATCTGACCTGGATATACTATGTTACCCTTAGATTTTGACATCTTGTCATCAGCAAATAGTATCCATCCATGTCCAAATACCCTCTGAGGTAGCGGTAGATCTAGGGCCATCAATAAGGCAGGCCATATAATTGTGTGGAATCTCACTATTTCCTTGGCTACCAACTGTACATTTGCTGGCCAATAATTCTTGAACTTAGAATCGTCTTCACTCATGTAACCTAGAGAAGTTATATAGTTGCATAGGGCATCTATCCATACATATATTACATGGTCTTCATCGAAAGGTACCTTGATACCCCAGTCAAATGATGTTCTAGTTACAGATAAATCTTCTAGTCCTGGATCTATAAAGTTCTTGATCATTTCATTCTTTCTTGACTCTGGAAGTACAAAGTCTGTATTTTCAAATAGGTCTCTTATCCTATCCTGGTATTTTGATAGTCTAAAGAAGTAAGACTCTTCCTTAACTATCTTAGTTTCCCTACCGCAGTCTGGACACTTGTGTCCATCTATCATCTGTGATTCAGTCCAGAAACTCTCACAAGGTACGCAGTAGTTACCCTCATATGAACCCTTGTAGATATCTCCTTGTTCGTATAATTTAGTGAATATCTTCTGGATTATAACTTCATGTCTTTCCTTGTCAGTAGTTCTTATAAAGTCATCATTAGATATTTCAAGCTTTTCCCATAGCTTCTTTATATCAGCTATCTGGGCATCCAAAAATTCTATCTCAGACATACCCGCTTCCTGGGCCTTCTTCTGGATTTTTTCTCCATGTTCATCAGTTCCAGTAAGGAATCTTACGTCATAGCCACAGAATCTCTTAAATCTAGCAATAGCATCTGCTGCTATTGTAGTATAGGCATGTCCTATATGTAATTTACCACTTGGATAATATATAGGTGTTGTTACATAAAATGTCGGTTTTTTTGTCATGTCTTCCTCCTTATAATAAAAAAATAATAAAAAACGCCCCTATGCAAAGCATAGGGGCGAGTATTAGTCACGGTACCACCCTATTTACTAAAAAATACAACTATGCTGTCATATCTAATAGTACCTCTTGGATTTAACGCATCCATACACATATCCTAACTTTGACCTATACTAAATTATAGCATCCTTGCTCAGATATGTAGCTCCAAGTCCATCTTCAATATCTTCCGGGTGTCGGCTTTCACCAGCTCCTACTCTCTGCTACCCTTACCAATACCTACTCTTCTCTTCTTAGCCCATATAAAATTCTTACACCCCTAATTTTATAGTATTTACTTTGAAAAGTCAATCACCATGCAAAAACTGGCAGCCTTTTTAATATACCCCTTTTTGGTCGGTTAAAAAACTATACTTAAAATACAACAAGTTATAGGGATCCTATATTATAGATTTAGACTGTATTGGAGTTGAAAGTATCACTGATGTCTTAGTTCTTCCAAAATCTTTCAATCCATTTATTACATTCTCTAAATCATCCATATTCTCAACAATTACCTTTATCAGAAAACTATCGTCACCTGTAATATGATGTCCTTCAACAATTCTAGGGTCTTGTTCTACCTGCTCTAAGAATAAATCGTATGCAGTACCTGGTAATGATACATTTATAAATGCCTTTATAGACCTTCCCATAGAATCAGGATTGATAATAGCCTTGTAGCATGATATTATACCTGATTCTTCAAGTCTTTTTACCCTTTCTGAAACTGCTGGAGATGTAAGACCAACTGCAATCCCCAGATCTTTCATTGAAATTCTACCATTGTCCTGCAATATTTCAATGATCTTCGCATCTGTCAAATCCATTCTTTCTTCATAAACTTTTTTTGTCATATTAATCCCTACCTTACACAAATATTTTAAAACTATCTTTTTGATGCTATCAAATCATTCTTCATATCCCATAACTTTTGAGATAAGTCTACCTTGTAGATATGTGGGTTCTTTATCCTCTTGTACTGGTCCCACATTGAACTCAATTCTTTTTTTGCATATTCCTTTACTTCATAAACTGATTTTCTTTCTCTTACTAGTTTACCTTCTAGGAATAGAGGCTTTAGAAGCTCTCTTATAGTATAATTCTCATAGACCCTTCTCTTCCATGTATAAACAGGGTCAAATATCTCTAGAGGTTTTGTCTCATCTATAGTTTCATCATCCAACATTATAAGGTCAGCTTCGCACTTTTCATTCTTATTATATATTCTAACTACCTTCTTAAAACCAGGGTTATTTATCTTTTCTGGATTCTCAGATATCTTTATCTTCGGTTCAAGTATTCCCTCTCTATTAGTTGTTGCAGCCAACTTGTATACCCCTCCAAGAGAAGGATAATCATATGAGGTAATTAGTTTTGTACCTACCCCCCAAGAATCTATAGCAGCCCCTTCCTGTTTTAGAGAAATAATTGTATATTCATCTAGGTCGTTTGATGCTGTTATTTTGGCATTTGGATATCCAGCATCGTCTAGTATCTTTCTAACTTCCTTTGACAAGTATGTCAAGTCGCCTGAATCAAGTCTTACTCCAATAGGTTCAAAACCCTTTGCCCTTAACTCATCAAATACTATTAAGGCATTTTTGATACCACTTTCTAGAACATTATAAGTATCTATAAGTAGTAGACATGAATCAGGATAAGTCTGAGCATAGGCCCTAAAAGCTTCTAACTCGGAGTCAAATTTCTGTACCCAACTATGGGCATGAGTCCCTGCTACCGGAACTCCAAACATCTTACCTGTCAAAACATTGGATGTACCAGTACATCCACCTATTATTGCAGCCTTGGCACCATACAAGCCTGCTTCTGGTCCTTGAGCCCTTCTAAGCCCAAATTCAAGGACAGGATCTCCTCCTGCTGCATTGCAAACTCTTGAAGCCTTTGTAGCTATCAAGGTCATAAAGTTAACTATAGAAAGAATAGCGGTTTCCACCAACTGAGCCTGGTAAAGCGGTGCCTTTACCACTATAATAGGTTCTCCAGGAAACATTACGCTACCATCTTCTACGGCATATATATCACCAGTGAATTTAAAATCCCTTAGGAAGCCAATAAAATCTTCATCAAACAAGTTTAAACTTCTCAAATAATCCAAGTCATGTTCATTAAAACTTAGGTTATTAATATAATGAACTATTTCTTCAATTCCACAAACAATTGTGTATCCACCTTCACACACATTTTTTCTAAAAAACACATCAAAAACAGCGGTATCATTTTCTACGCCCTTTTTGTAATATCCATTCATCATTGTTAATTGATAGAGATCAGTTAACATTGTTAGGTTGGTTTTCATTTTACTCTCCTTTTTATATAAATCCCGCCAATTTTGTAATAATACTTTAAATATTAAAGTAGCATTAGATAAGTATATTTTAACACAAATATTAGAAAAATACTATTTTTATTTAAATACTTATAGATTCTTTGTATAATTACATATTTTATAAGAGTAAAACTTAATCAATACATTTATTTTTTTATATTATTACTAAGTTACCTCATTTTAATAAATAAGTGATTCATACTTTTTATTTTATTAATTAAAAAAGAACACCTTGTCACTATAGTGATTTAAAGGTATTCCTTTCAACAACTTAATTTGTATTTTATATGTATTTCACGAATTAACATTTTATTTTAATTTTATTACTTTAGTTAAGTATTATGTGAATTTATAGTATAAAGTACTTTAGAGATCTAAAACTTGCTTATATACATCGTCTTTCCTTAAACCTCTTTCCTTTGCAACAGTCTTTATAGCATCCTTCTTTGTAATATTATTTTCAATCAACTTTATAACATAGTCCCTATCAGACAAGTCTTCATACTCATTTAAACCTTCTTCCTTGCAAGGATTTGTGTTACCTTCAATAATTAATATATATTCACCTCTAGGATCATTTTCTTTGTAATAGGATATAGCCTCATCAATAGAACTTCTCATATAGTCTTCGTGCTTTTTGGTTAACTCCCTGCATAGGGATATTTTCCTATCACCTAAAATATCCAACATAAGCTTTAGGGTTTCTTTTAACCTATGTGGAGATTCGTATACTATCATAGTCCTGTACTCGTTTTTTATTTCCTCAAGTCTATTTTTCTTTTTCTTCTTATCCCTATCTAAAAAACCTTCAAATACAAACTTGTTGGTATCCATCCCAGACCCCACAAGAGCAATAACAAAGGCTGATGCTCCTGGCAACACTTCTACTTCTATACCTTCATCTATGCAAAGGCCGACCATATCAGCTCCAGGATCGGATATACCTGGCATACCAGCATCACTCACTAGGGCTATGTCAAGCCCGCTCTTTAACTTGTCTATAAGAACTGGTCCCTTTGAATTTTTGTTGTGCTCGTGGTAACTTGTAAGTGGTTTGGATATTTCAAAATGGTTTAGTAACTTGATACTGTGTCTTGTATCTTCTGCAGCTATCAAATCAACTGAATTTAAGACCTTCAAGGTCCTGTATGTTATATCATCTAAATTTCCTATTGGTGTTGGACATATATATAATTTTCCGCTCACTAACACCACCTACCTTTCTATAGAATCCTTTGAATATATGGCTAGGGTCTGGTCTGTATAAGAACCATCCTCCTTATATATATACAAGGGTTCTAGCACCTTCACTTCTGGTTTGGCACATTTTACAAATTCTACCAATACTAGTTTTGGTGCCTTACCTATCTTTGAATGTACAAACTTCATTGTTTTAGGTTCAAGATTATGGTTTCTTGCATATACCATCATATCTACTAGCCTTAGTGTCCTGTTTATCATATACAATTTTCCATTTGGCTTTAGTATATCCTTAGCCACCCTAAATATATCCTCAAGATCACACATGATACCATGCCTTGATATTGCCTTTTTATCATTTTCGTTTATTATTCCCTTGGAGTGCATATAGGGTGGATTGGATACCACTACATCTACAGTATTTTTTCCTATCAGGCTAGTAATATTATTGAGGTCTTCATTCAATATTATGACCCTATCTTCAAGGTCATTTAGTTTCACAGATCTAGTAGCCATCTCCGCTACCTCTTCTTGAATCTCTACCCCTATTATTTTGTCAGCCCTACTCTTACCAGAAATTAAAACCGGTATAATACCAGTCCCTGTACCTAAATCTACTACCTTGCTTCCTCTTTTGACCTTAGAAAAATTTGCAAGCAGTACAGCGTCAATACCAAAACAAAAACCATCTGGATTCTGGATTAACCTTAACCCCTTACACTGGAGATCATCTATTCTTTCCTTATCCTTTAACTCTACTTTCATCTTCCACCTTATTTTTCTTTTTCAAGTCTCTTTAGTTCTTCCAAGGCTTCCTTATCTAGCTTTTCTTGGGCAGCCATAATCTTAGGGCAGTCCTTTTTTATAGCCTTTAGGAGTTTGTAGTCTCCCTCTGACAATACCCCCTGAGACTTGTCTTCATACTCTACCTTGATAGTTTCAAGAAGGTAGTTTGAGTCCACAACCTTGGCCTTCCTATCTGAGAATAGGTCCTTTACGATCGAACCTGGACTTGGAACCCTCTTTATTGCATCAGAATATCCTTCAGCCTCATACTTTAGACAACAGAATAATCTGCCGCATACTCCAGATATTTTGGCAGGATTCAAAGATAAACCTTGTTCCTTGGCCATCTTTATAGACACCGGCATAAACTCGCCTATCCAAGTAGAGCAGCAAAGAGGTCTGCCACATGGTCCAATCGAGTTAAGTATCTTGGCCTCATCCCTAACACCTATCTGTCTTAATTCTATCCTAGTCTTAAATATTGCAGCCAGGTCTTTTACTAGCTCTCTAAAGTCTATTCTTCCCTCTGCTGTAAAGTAGAATATAAGCTTGTTCCTATCAAATGTATACTCACAGTCAATCAAATACATATCAAGTTCATGCTTTTTGATCTTCTCTTCACATATAGAGAATGCTTCTTTTATCTTTTCCTTATTTTCTGTATAGTGTTGCTTGTCCTTTTGGTCAGCTATCCTGATAATTGGCTTTAGCTCACTCACCAAGTCTTCCTTGGCAACTGCCTTAGGCTCTATAACTATCATACCATACTCAAGACCCCTAGCTGTTTCAACTATGACATCTTGTCCTAATTTTATATCTATATCCACTGGATCAAAATAATATATCTTGCCAGCTGGCTTAAATCTTACTCCTACTATATTTACCATTTATTCACCACCTCAAATATATTAAGGGACATGGCCTGTATGCTGGTATTGTAGTTACAATTGGCATCCAACTTTGTATTGGTTGTATCTATTATGCTAATCAATCTAGCCAACTGACCCACACCCACAGCCTGTCCTATCTTCTTTATTATATTTACCCTGTCCTTATTTATCATCATCAGGTCTGAAAGCCCCTCCCTGTATAGGATGGTATCTCTTATGTATAGTGTCATCATCTCGAGTATTATGCCTATCTGATTTGAATAGTCTTTGAACATATCCAAAAACAGAGTAGACTCATATGATTTCTTGTCTACCAATGAGAGTATCAAGTAGTCTTCAACCAACTTTCTCATATCAGAAAACTCTTGTCTTTGGGCTATATCTATAGCCAAAGATGCGCTTCCTCTTGAGAATATCGCCGATACAGCTACCCTATCATGGTCTATCCCCTTATCTACCAATATTTTTTGTATATCATCTATCATCAAGGGCGAAAACCTGACATCCAAACACCTAGACCTAATTGTTTCAAGTAAGGCTTGTTCGTTTTTAGTTACAAGTATTATTATACCATAAGAAGATGGTTCTTCTAAAGTTTTTAAAAGGGCATTTTGAGCCTGATCAGTCATCTTTTCAGCCTCATCTATTATATATATCTTGTATTTTCCGTTTGGCTTGATAGATATGTCGGCCTTTAAATTCCTTATCTGGTCAATTTTTATTGATGATTCATTCTTTTTGGCCTCTATAAGCTTGAAATCCGGACTATTATCAGGACTTATACCCAAGAGCTGCCTTGAGAACTCCTTGGCTACAAGAAACTTGCCGACTCCACTTGGACCAGAAAATATATAGGCATTTGACATCCTATCAGACTCTATTAAATTTTTAAGTCTTTTTTTGACGGCCTCTTGTCCGTATATTCCTTCAAACATAAGGTCTAACCTTTCTATTTAAACTAGGGATTCTAAAACCCTAGAATATATATCTTCATTTATATCTTCTACAGACCTCATAGCCATACCATCAGTACAATCTATCTGGGTCCACTTGAACTTGTCTGCAACGTACTTGGAATTATCATAGGTCCTTGCCAAGTAGTCAAGGTCTCTTTCGTGTATATCTTTTTCATCCCCACTAGTGAACTTGTTTTTCCTATCCTCCATAAGTTTTGCACTTACTTTCAAAGGAACATCTAGGAAAAATACTCCATCCGGTCTAGGTATCTTGTATAGACCATATTCAAAATCATCCAACCAATCAAGAAATTTTTCCTTGTCGTCGGTCGAGTCCATTTTTGATGCCTGATGAACCATATTTGAAGTCGTATACCTATCAGCTAGGATGATACCGCCATTTAAATAGAAGTCTTCCCACCCCAATTTGTATGATGCATACCTATCTGCCGCATAAAAAGTAGATGCTATATAGGCGTCAACATCGTCTGCCTTATCGCCGAAATCTCCATTCAAATACATCTTTATTAGGGCTGATGAATCAGAATCATAGTTTGGGAACTCCACCTTCCTAACCCTGTATCCATCCTCTACCAATCTATCAAATAATTTTTTTGTCTGGGTAGCCTTACCTGAACCATCAGTGCCACTCTCTATTACAAATAGTTTTCCAGCCATTATCTCACTCCAATCTCTGCTTTACCACCTATTTTCAAGACCTTAATATTCTTAAAATCCCTACTCTCTATGCCATTTATGTCAATTTTTATATTTCTAGCCTTTTCTATATAGTCAATTACTTCCTGACTTATCTCTTCTCCCGGACCTATAAGGCATACACCCGGTGGATATGGTATCACAAATTCTCCACATATCCTGCCCAAAGAATCATCTATATCTATAGACTCGCTCTCCATATCAAAGGCCTGTCTAGGTCTAATCTTGGACTTGGGACTTACCCTTGGGAATTTAAGGTCTACCTTCTTACTATGGTAAAGAGACCTTATATCAGTGCTCCTAGATTCTCCTATTACCACCGCGCTGTCTTTGAAAAAGTCTACATTTGCACCGAATAATTTTCTATTAGAAAAATCCTTAAGGGCATTTAACATTATATCAAAATCCTTTTTTGTATTACCTATAGTGCAGAGCATTAAAATACCATTGTAGTTGGACATCTCAACCTGTATACTATATTCGTACCTTAAAATTTTGGCAAAATCATATCCATTGATTCCATTATCTATCGTATTAATAAATATCTTTGTAGGATCGTCAGTTGGATATATCTTGTATTTTTTGACGTTACGTTTAAATACATATATATTGTTCAAAAGAATGTCCATTAGTTCCTTGCCATGTCTATCATATATATCAAATGCCATTTCTAGACTCATCATCATAATGTAAGATGGGCTAGAAGACTGAAATATAGCGAGCGTCCTCTTCAACCTTGACCTATCTACCAAGTCAGATTGACAAAGCAAAATAGATGTCTGTGTGAATGCTGGCAAAGACTTGTGTATGCTCTGGATAACTATGTCAGCCCCATAACAAAGGGCAGAATTTGGCAACTTATCACTTAATCCAAAGTGGGCTCCGTGGGCCTCATCCACAATAACGACCATATTTTTTTCATGGGCTAGCTCTATTATTTCACCTATATCAAAGACCATACCATAATAACTAGGTCTAGTTATAAATATAGCCTTAGCGTCAGAATTTTGCTTGATGGCTTCCATATAACCCTCCCTACTAGCACCCTTAAATACACCGAAGTCTTCATCTATAATTTCATCCACGAATACTGGTTCAATATCGTTTAGCATACAGGTATTATAGGCAGAATGGTGACATGTCCTATTGATTATTATCTTATCACCAGACCTTAAAGAGGCACTTATTGCAGCCTCTATCCCTGATGTAGAACCGTTGACAAGATAAAAAAAATCTAAATCTTCATAAGACTGAACTCCTTTTAAAGATTTTGTGTCCTCTTTTATGTCATCTTTAGTCCCACCACAAAGAAGACCCTTTAAAATCACCCTTTTAGCCTCATTCTCGGACTCCAAAATTATACCACTAGCCTCATGTAGGTTGTCAGTACCTATAATTTCAGTAGTATCAAGACTATAGAACTCATCTATCTTGTCCTTATATCCCAGTTCTTGAAACAATCTACCATTTTTATGGCCTGGCATATGAAAAGATACAAGATCTTTTTCCTTTATTTCTTTAAGTCTATCGTAAATTGGTGTCTTCATATTTGTTACCTTCCTATTTTGCTGTATTTATCTATATTAAACCACTTTATATTATAGCATACTTAATGAATAATATATATTAAAGGATGTTTACAAATTATTTATTATGAGTCTCACTATTCTAACCTTCCCTCTAATATATTATTATATTGAATTTCCATTAATATTCCTTGTATGCTTTACCCTCTTGCATCTTCATAGCGATAATAGCAGCGTTCCTTGGTGGTACGGGTTACGATATACTGCCATAATCTCTTGAATTGCGTATAGGACAACGGGTCTCCATCCCGGTTTGCAACCACATAATCCGATGTCGATGTCTTCTTCGCCTCTTTCAGACATTCCATAAGATTGTCCGGCAGAGGGACATTCCGATGCGCTGCCTTTGTTTTCAGCTCTGTCAGAATCACCGGACGATTATGCTCCGTATGCCAGGCTCTCCGAACGGTAAGGTACGGATCCTCGCAATCAAGATACACCTAATCCCATTGAAGTCCGAGGATTTCTTCTCTCCGCAATCCTGCGTACAGCCCCAGCATCACAAACACATACGGCGGCAAGCCGTAAATGGCATCCAGCAGCTTATCCATCGCCTTCTTCGCCATCCTTTCGGCATTTGCCCTGTCTTTTTTTCTCTGCCTGTTCCGGAATGTAATATCCAAGCTGAATCCTTACAGCTTCGTCAATCCCACGCATCTGACCCTTACTTACCCGCCCAAGATGGCGAATCACGCATATATTGTCGCAGGTGTCGAGCTGTTCTGCCAATACCATAGACGGTTTTGCCAGTCCCTTTGCTTTACGGAGAAAGAAATGCGTTGGCTGCTTTCGCTTCTTCTCAATTTTCGATGTCAGCGGAACAATCGTGATCGTCGGCGCATAATAATTGCCAACATCATTCTGAAGAACCACAACAGGACGAACACCGACCTGCTTTGATCCGACCGGAACACCGAGATTGGCGAGATATAAATCACCTCGCCGATAAACCCAGTTTTCTTTCATTTGCTGTTGTCTCCAATCTCCATACACTGATATGGATAAAGCCTGCCAGGTATCACGCTGAAACAGCACCCGGCAGTGCTTTCTGAAAATATGGTTTCTCTGTACTTTTTCTTATCACCCCAGAGATATAGGATTTCTCACAGGCGGCAGTGTGCTTCACTGCTCCATTGGAATTTAACCATCCCGCCTTCCTTATGGCCGGACCGCGAATTACGGAAGTATCATTGTCCCTGTCTGGCTTTAACACCGCCGCCGGTTGCAATCCGGCATTTGCTTCTGCGAAACCGCTATCGCCCCGATGGGCTTCATGGCGTGTAGTCGAAGGCTCGACCAAACAGGAATGTACCTGAAGAATGAGTATTCAGTTTTCAAGGGACATCCGGACTTTCGTCCTTACAAAGTAAGTTTAACAAGAATCCTCCGGTTTCGCGTGGGCCTCGTAGGCGCACTTTGGTTGTCCTTGCAGGACTACCTACGGTTCGTTTTGACTTTTCAGTGTTCTATACAGCCGGATTGGGGCAAAAAAATACCCCGTTGGTTTCCCAGCGAGGCATCAAAGATGATTCTATTCTGTTTTCTGTAAACTGGTACCCGTTTATCTCCTGGTGACCATTTGAGTCACGGCTAATGTATCAAAAAAGCAAAGCTCATCTCAGCAAATCAGACAAGCTGTATTCTCCTTTGGGGATATTTGCTGTTCTGCGATACCCTTTTATGGCTTTCACCAAGAGCTGTGGGTTACTGAAATACCGCTTCACAAAATCATACGACTTCACATCATGCATCCGAAGATTTGTTTTACAAAATTCGCTTGGTTTTTCCAGAACGCTTAAACTGATCATATGCTCCTTCCGCATGAATAATCAGCATTTCAATTTCTGGAGCAGTAATGACATTTACCTCGTCAATTTTCTGCTGTAATGCCATTACAGTTTCTTACAATACAAATTCCGTCATTTCGGTCATATTCATCCAGCAGTTCCGGATAATGCGTAGTGAAAATAAGCGTTCCGCCATTTTTGTTCAGTCGGCTGTCCATAAAGAAGCGCACTAAGGTCGTTACAATTTCCTTGTTGAAATGATTCTCTATTTCATCTACCAGAAGATAACCACCTGAATGAAGAACTTCCTTTACCATCGAGAATGTAATAATGCCCTTAATCGTACCAGAGGACAGATACTGCTCAAGGTCTGCCGCATTATTCAGGATAATCTCTTCTTCATCCTTAAACTTCAAGTGTATAAATGTTTTTCCCTCTGTCTGCTCAAAGTACAATTTCTCAATGGTCGGATCGAGAAATGCAATTACCTCCAATGGAATATCTTCGGTAAATGGAAGCACATTCACATTCGTATAGGAAAGCATACCTGAATTTCTGATTTTTGAAAAATTGGAAAACAGGCTCCTCTGGAAAACAATCGTTATTCAGAAGGGCCTGTTTGAGCTATCTGCTTTTGGGGAATTAGGGGGTCTATGGCGAGCGTTTTTGTGATTTTGGAGGCATTTAACCGTAAAGGGGCTGCTGCACTTGGACTTTTTTCCTTGTGCAACAGCCCCTTCATACATTCATTATAGCTTTTATCATCCATTTTATTTGCCCCAAACAACCGCTGCATTCGACCTTACAAGCAGTTCTTCCACAGGCAGACCAATCGGACAAATATCATGACAAGATAACGACTTCCCGCATCCCTCAAAATATTTCTTCTTATATTCAGCAGAAATCTCATTCAAATGAGTGCTTTCCTGTTCTTCATTCAGAATCCGAAATGCGTTGACTGCAGCAACAGCGCCTGCAAAAGTCCCATTTGCAGAGAAGTTAGGACACACTTCAAGGCAGCAGCCACACATCAGACAGCGTGCCGACTGGTATCTCGGTTCATGTGTCCACGAACTCATATGAGCTTCACTTTCAAGCCAAAGGTTCAGTTTTTTCAAATTTTCAAACAGATTTGACCGATCAACGATCAAATCTCTTACAAGCGGAAATTTGCTTAAAGGTTCCAAGGTAATTGTAGAACCTTTTAACGTATGTAGAAATGTAGAGCATGCCAGCCTCGGACGTTCGTTAATCAGCATGGCGCAAGCCCCACATTTTCGCACCATACAGCTACATTCCCAGCTGATGGGAGTAACTATATTCCCTGAGTTATCTTTCAAAGGGGTTCTACTGTTCAATTCCTTTAGAACAGTGGCAACAGAGCTGTTTCTGCTTCCGTCAAACTCAAATTCCTGCCAATAACTGTCTGCTTTCTGACTCTCCTGCCGCCTGATTCTTATTTTATATACCAAGTGAATCACCGCCTTTCTGGAACAGGTACAAAGGAAATCTGTATCTGCTTTCCATCAAATCTAGCTACCGTTGTTTTAAGGTAATCATCGTCATTGCTCTTCGGATAATCCTCCCGCCAGTGTGCACCACGGCTTTCTTTTCTTGCAAGAGCACTCTTTAGAACTGCCATGCCAAGCAATGGAAGATTTTCTGTCAGCGCTTGTACCGTTTGAATCCCATTTAACAACGTATTCTCATTTCTGACAACGCCCATAGTCTCCTGCATCACTTTGTTTAATTGCTTTATTTCTGAAATTTGGGACGCTGGTGGAAAATCTATCTGTGTCGCACAAGATAGATCTACTACATCTGCCTGTTCGCATGCTGATTTTGCCGCAACACGTCCTCCGTATAACGCTCCTAACAGAGAATTTCCACCAAGACGGTTGGCACCATGATATTGGGCACAGCATTCTCCGGCAGCGTAAAGATTCTGAATCGGCGTTCTGTGCTGCTCATCCACCAGAATGCCTCCCATAAAATAGTGAATTCCCGGTAAAACAGACACCGGTTCCTTTCGTATATCTTTATGCAGATAGGTCATACAATCGTCTGCCAGACCAGATAGCTTATTTGAAATAATCTCGTCAGATATTTCCGTCATGTCAAGAAATACCTCTGATTCATGGCTGACCTTCCATATCTCTCTGGCGGTAATATCTCGTGGCATCAGATTTCCAAGCTCCGGGTATTTTTCCTCCATGAAATACCATTGTTTTCCATCTTTCATAGCAAACAACCTGCCACCTTCCCCTCTGGCCGCCTCGCTGATGAGCATGCGTTTTCCACCACATTTCACAGTTGTCGGATGATACTGGATCATCTCGCCATTTGCCAGAGGAACACCAAGCCGGAACAATTCTGCGGTGACTTCTCCTGTATTGCTCAGCGAACCCGTTGTATTTCCAAACAATCCGTGCATACCACCGGTGGCAACAATAACCGCATCCCCCGGTAATTCCACAGTCTCCTGACTGTATTCATCCCTGATTACGCAGCCACAACAAATATTGTCACACAGACGAAGTGTTAGGAAAGAATGATGGCTGAACCGTTCTACCATACCAGATGCTTCTTTCCTGCGAACAGCGTCTATCATAGCTGTCATGATCTGTTTCCCGGTATCGCTCTGCGCAAAAGCAGTCCTTTTCTTTTTCTGCCCGCCAAAATTTCGCAGATCCACATCATCATAGCCGCTCATGTTAAATTGAACTCCAAGTTTTAACAGCCAGTGCACCAGCTCCGGTGCTGCCTGTGTCATTCCCCAAACTGCATTTGGGTCTGCCAGACCGCAAGCCGCCTTTATTGTATCTGTGAAATGTTCTTCGGGACTGTCGTTTTCATCTTTTGTATTCAAAGCTGCGTTGATACCGCCCTCCGCCATAACAGACTGCGCCCGCTCTGATGGAAAGGAGGAAACCAGTTTTACATTGCATCCATTTTCCGCTGCCTGCAAAGCCGCTGAAAGTCCTGCCAGTCCAGCACCTATAATAATAATTGTCTTACTCATAGATATCGCCACCTAACATAATAGAAAATAACTGCGCCCGCTATAAACAGAAGGAGCACCGAAAGAATCAAATAAATATCACCCCTTCGTTCTTTATAACTGATGATTCCCAGCGATACGAGCAATGGGCGGATATTGATAAAAATATGAACAAAGATTGCCGCCACGAACAAAAGCTGAGTTACCATCTTTACCGTTGTAAAAGGGAACAAAATATATGTCCCATTCTGCACCTTTCCAAACAAGCCAATATGGAAGAACAGCAGGATCAGTATTGCCAGCCCACTGGCTCGTCTCGCCCAGAATATGGCGTTCTGTTTCAGATACATTTTTCCGGATTGCTTCGCTGTCTGTAAACTCTGAACTGTCAGGATGACACCAATCACCGTATGCACAACAAGAATACCAACACCAATCCATGCAAGAAGTTTCCCTGCGCTACTTCCAACTCCGTTCAGCATAAAGCTTCCCATGATTCCATGAATCATAAAAATGAGAAGCATTAAAACAGACAAAATCGTATTCCATTTTCTCATAAATTCCCGCTCACCTCATTTCTTCGCTGTCCATGATCATATAGTCCATCTGTGTTAGCGTTGTAACGTCAATAAAATCATCCGATGCCAGGAATACATCATACTTTCCACTTACCACTCTTGATAGCATCATTGTGTCACTGTACTCTTTCAGATCTACGGAGAAACCGGCCTGTTTCAACCTGTCACAGAGTTTCTTAGCATAACTGACAAGCGGATAATCCGTCTCAGATACATATAATCGAAAACTAATGTCCGTTTTCATGAGATCTGTTTCATTTGTTTCCGAATCGTCCAGTGCCAATTCTTTTAATTTATTCCGGGTGTTCTCGTTGTCGAGACCATCTGACATCATATTAATACCGAGAACATAAGAGCCTTCCAACTGTGCGGCGGCTTGGGCAGCTTTTTTTGCTTTCGTTGTTGCTCCTGTGATTGCATCAATCATAGAGGGCGGTGAGTGCAAAAGTGCACCGAAACCTGCAAGAAAAACAATTGTAACTGCTAACAGAATCAGTTTTCGTTTCACATTCCCACCTCATTTCCTATTTTTTCAAAATTCTCATTGCGTTCAAAACAGCAATTATGGTAACGCCTACATCACCAAACACAGCTTCCCACATTCCCACAATACCAAGAGCGCCAAGAATCAGGAACACACTCTTAATCCCAAGAGCAATCACTATATTCTGCATGACAATCTGTTTTGTCGCTTTTGCTACTTCAATCGCGTCCACCAGCTTAGACGGTTCATCTGTCATCAGAACTACATCTGCTGCTTCAATGGCCGCATCCGAACCAAGCCCACCCATTGCAATACCAACATCTGCACGGGCAAGGACAGGAGCGTCATTGATACCATCACCAACAAAAGCCAATTTGCTTTCCGGTCTCTTTTTACCATCTAAAAGCTCAACCTTTTCCACTTTTTGGTCAGGAAGCAGCTGTGCATAATATTCATCCAACTGCAATTCTTCTGCAACAGACTTCCCAATTTTTTCATCATCACCGGTAAGCATGACTGTTTTTTCCACACCGATATGTTTCAAATCAGAAATTGCTTTTTTGCTGTCCGGCTTTACTTCATCTGTTATCAAAATGCATCCGGCATATTGACCATCTACTGCTACATAAACCTTTGTACCAACTTTTTCACAGGTTGTGTACTCTATACATTCTGTATCCATAAGTTTCGTATTGCCAGCAAAAACTTTCTTTTCCCCTGCCATTACACTGATTCCATATCCTGAAATTTCCTTATAATCAGAAATCACTGACTGATCCATTTCTTTTCCATAAGCAGCAAGAATGGATTTTGCAATAGGATGGTTAGAAAAACTCTCTGCCTGGGCCGCATACTCCAGAACCTGTTCTTTTGAAAATCCATTTGCAGGCAGAATATCAGTCACATTGAAAACACCCTTTGTAAGTGTTCCAGTTTTATCGAACACAATAATGCTGACATTATTAAGCGCCTCTAAATAATTACTTCCTTTTACAAGAACACCTCGTTTAGATGCCGCACCAATACCTCCGAAGAAAGTCAGCGGGATTGAAATGACCAATGCACATGGGCAAGATACCACAAGGAAAACAAATCCTCTGCGAATCCACTCTGTCCAACCTCCACCAAGAAGGATCGGTGGCAGAATTGCCAGAATAGCTGCTAAGATTACAACCACAGGCGTATAATAACGTGCAAATGTAGTAATAAAATTTTCTGTTGGTGCTTTTCGGCTTGACGCATTTTCCACAAGATCAATAATCTTTGAAGCCGTAGATTCACCAAATGCTTTTGTTGTCTTAATCATTAAGACACCCGTCTGATTCATACAACCGGAAAGTGCTTCGTCTCCTTTATGAACACTTCTCGGAACTGATTCTCCTGTTAAGGCCCTTGTATCCAGCATAGAATCTCCATCCAATACCACACCGTCTAATGGAATTTTTTCACCAGGCTTTACAATAATAATCTCACCAATGGAGACATTTTCTGGAGATATGGTAATCAATTCCCCATTTCTTCTTACTGTAGCAGAATCTGGACGTATATCCATTAAGTCTGATATAGATTTTCTGGAACGCTTAACAGCCAATGACTGAAAAAATTCACCTACCTGATAGAATAACATAACAGCAACTGCTTCTGGATATTCACCAATGACAAAAGCCCCAATCGTAGAAACACTCATCAAAAAATGTTCATCAAATACACGCCCCTTTGAAATGTTCCTCACAGCCTGCCATACAACATCTCCACCAAGAATAACATAAGAAACAATGAGAAAAGCTAACTCGATAGGCAGTGGCACTTTCGCAAAAACAGTCAATGCCATACCAATAGCATAGATTGCTGCACCAATCGCTAAACGAACTGTCAACTTCTTATCCTCATTGTTATAGGATTCATTGGCCTCCTGCTTTTTTTCCGGTATATAAGATTCCTGTACAATTTCAGAAACTTCCACATCGGGCTCATGGCTGTGGACAATCGTTTCAATCTGACTGGCTATTGTATTTGCGGCAACTGGAGCAACATTTATTGTAAGCGTTTGCCTCATCAGATTTACCACTGAGGATTGCACTCCATCCAACTCTCCGACTTCTTTTTCAATTTTTGCAGAACAATTCGGACAATCCAAGCCCTTTAACAAATAACTCTTTGTAACGGGGATAATTGTTTCTTCCTGAACCTCCACATCAGGCTCATGGCTGTGGACAATCGTTTCAATCTGACTGGCTATTGTATTTGCGGCAACTGAATCAACATTGATTGTCAGCGTCTGCTTCATCAAATTCACAACTGAGGATTGTACTCCATCCAATTCTCCGACTTCTTTTTCAATTTTTGCGGAACAATTTGGACAGTCCAACCCTTTTAATAGAAATATGCGTTTCATGATAATCTCCTTATAATTTGTTTAGTTGTTCAATTACTCAACTATAATATTAAAAAATATTATCTCTGCCAAAGATGCTCAAATCCCTTGTCAATAATCTCTTTCACATGATCATCTGCCAGCGAGTAGTAAACTATCTGTGCTTCTTTACGGAATTTTACCAGATTCGCAAGGCGTAATGCCTTTAACTGATGCGAAATTGCAGATTTTGTTACCCCCAGTAGCACTGCAAGATCACATACACACATCTCACTCTGTTCTAGAGCGTGTAAGATTTGTACTCTAGTTCCATCTCCAAATAGCTTAAACAAAGAAGCCAACTGGATATAATCATCTTTTGGCTGCATCTTGGATTTCACATCATTCACAATATCCTCATGAATTACATCGCAATTACAAATATAAGACGTTTTTGGCATATATTCACCTCCAAATAATAATAGTTGAACAATTACTCAACTATTATTATACTTATTTTTAAATTCATGTCAATAAGCTTATGTTAGTTCCCCATAAATTTTACAATTAAAATCAGCTCTTTATTCTTTTCTTAATCTTTTTTCCCAGTATACCGTTTTGGCTTTCTTGTCACACTTCCATCTGCATGACGTTCCACATTATCTCTGCTTGTTCCGGAATGTAATATCCAAGCTGAATCCTTACAGCTTCATACAGTTTGCTGACGGTAGGGAAACAGTAACGTATTCCGGTTCTGTCAAGAGAAGATCATTCTGAATTTCTTTTTGAACCAACTCCGAATAATGATTGTGTTCAAACAAAACATCCAAAAGAATGTAGAATGGCCTGTTATTGATCGGTGAATCATAGGTGAACTTAAAATGCTTTTTTTCGATATTGTTCTTTCCAATCCGCTTCTGTTCCTCAACATCCTTAAAAGGAAAAATCTCCGATGCACGATCTAAATACTTATCCAAATCTGTCCCTGGCTCGGCAATAATATCAATATCTGTGGATAACCGACGCGGATGTTCCATCAGCAACATAAGACAGGCACAGCCAATGATAAGTCCTATGATGCAACCCATGATAACTTAGAGGATGACACCCATCTGGTTCAGGATTTTGGAGAAGTTCATCATCAAAACCGGAATGCCCTGATCCAGCAGCGCATTTGCTATACATGCCGCCACAAAGGACTTTCCGGTTCCGACATCTCCCCATAACAAAAGGCCAAGGTTTTCAGCCTTGACCTTTTTCCACTGCTCCACATAGCGTTTTGCCATCTGGATGTCCTTGTTGTCTTCTGCAACGCCAAAATTCCATTCCAGAATATGCTTTTCCTGAATCCCAGTTGCTTTCAGCTGCCTGATTTTACGCTGCCGCTCCACCAGTTCATCCTGGCGTTTCTTTTCCGCCATCGCTTCCTGCTGGCATCTGCAAAGGCAGGGAACAATCTTGTCTCTGCCCCAGAGCTTTACCCTGCACTGCACCGGAGTATGACAGTTCCGGCAATACAGCAGCCCGTCCACGCCCTGCTATTCCTGCTGTCCAGGTTCTTTCGCTGTAAAAAGCGAATCCAACGCCGCATTCAATACTTCAGGCACCATGTCGCTCATAGGCTGTCTCCTTCCTCAAATGTGTAGTCTGCCTTGGGCTGTGCCGCATCCAGCTGTTTGCGGATACCCTCAAGCTGCTCCCTCTCGGCTACAAGCTCCTGTGCCAGGGTGTAGATGACCTCCGGATGCTGAATCACCTGATCCAAAATGGAATCGCTCATATACACACCATGCTTTCGGATGGACGGGAGAACTTCATCAAACACCCAGTGTTCAAATCGTTCTGCCGATGGCAGCTTGCTGTGAACGATCAGCCTGTAAACATCGCCTTCTGTGATAAAGGCGATTTCAACGACCTGCTCTCCAGCATCCCCATACTGATTCACCTTCTGAACGACCCCCTCGCGTTTCGTTAGGGGCCTCTGCAATGGCGTTTCACTGCGGCGTAGGGATTTACATACCCCAACGCTTTCGCCACGTCACTTGCACAGAAGAATGTCTTGCCCGCCTCCTGCAACACGCGGATCGAACCAAACTCCTGGTTCTCGAACACCTCCGTCATCTGCCTCGACTGTCCGCCATGACTGCCCACATCGGTGTCATGGGTCATCTGATTGAAATCCGTCATACCTGTTACCTCCTACTCAAATTTGTCTCGCCGGATTTCGGGCGAAAAAAATAGGCCGTAAACCCATGGTAAACCCATCAAAATGGGCTAATTTGAAGTCAAATTTCCTAAAATTTTACCATCGGAATCAGGTGATTTTAGGCATAGAAAAAGCCCGGAAAATGGCGTATTTCCGGGCTTTTTTAGCATTATTAAGCTGTAGATTATCTCTTGCTGAACTGTGGTGCTCTTCTGGCAGCCTTTAGTCCGTACTTCTTTCTTTCCTTCATTCTAGAGTCTCTAGTTAGGAATCCTTCAGCCTTAAGAGCTGGTCTAAGATCTTCGTCAGCCTTTAATAAAGCTCTTGAAAGACCCTGTCTGATAGCACCAGCCTGACCAGTGTATCCGCCGCCTTCAACCTTAACTATAACGTCATACTTGTTTTCGTTACCAGTTAAAACTAGAGGCTGCTTAACATCTCTTATTAGAGTTTCATAGTTGAAGTATTCTCCAAGATCTCTTCCATTTACCTTTATATTACCTTCTCCAGCTACAAGTCTAACTCTAGCTACAGAATGTTTTCTTCTTCCTGTTCCGTAATATTGTACATTAGCCATTAATTAAATCCTCCTCTCGATATCCTACTTAAAGTTTAATTCCTGTGGGTTCTGTGCTGCATGTGGATGTTCAGCACCTCTGTATACTCTTAGTCTAGTCATCATTCTATCTCTAAGTTTGTTCTTTGGAAGCATGCCGCTAACTGCGTGTGCCACAACTTCTTCCGGCTTTTTCTCCATCATTTCCTTATAAGATATTTCCTTTAACCCACCTACATAACCTGTATGATATCTGTAGAATTTCTGAGTAAGCTTCTTACCTGTTAGTACTACCTTTTCAGCATTTACTACTACAACAAAATCTCCACCATCAACGTGTGGTGTAAATGTTGGCTTATTCTTTCCTCTTAATATTGTTGCTATTTCAGTAGCAATACGACCTAAAGTTTTACCTTCAGCATCAACTATATACCAGTCTCTCTTCACTTCAGCTGGCTTAGCTATATAACTCTTCATAAAGACCCTCCTTAACTTTTCACATTTGTGTTTTTCTTTGAATATATGTAAAGTCCGGGGCATAGTGGACTTATTAACGCATTCCTATATATTTTACATCCATAAGGTCTAAAAGTCAATAACTTTATCCCATTTTTTCAATTAATATTATT
>NZ_ADJN01000024.1:0-10771 GCF_000178095.1 Peptostreptococcus anaerobius 653-L
TATCATATTTTTAGTCAAGCAGCATTGCTTTCTTTTTTAGATATGAAAGAAAACAATCCTCTAAGGATCTTCCGTTTTCTGCATAAGTACATTTTACAAGAACATTTCCTATATTCATAAAATACATGGAAATAGGATCTATGCTTTTATTATTCTTTATATCTTCAATGTCAGGAACGAATTTTCTATCTATATCTTCCACTGACATATTTTTATATCTTGTTAATTCTTCTGTGTTCATTTAGAAAACTCCTTTCATTGTTGTTTTCTTTAAGTAAGTTTTTTGACATTGACGAGTGCTTTGGGATAAGCAACATTGGAATCTCACCACCGCCCCTGTTAAGATGAGCCGGCTTTCACTAAAGAAGTATCATTATCATTACTTATGTCATCGCTCACAAAGTTTTCCCATTCTTTGCTTTAAAGTTATCTATCTCTCGCTCTTTTTCTTTTATCCTTGCCTATGGCAGTATTCATTTGAACCGAATTTTTCCAGCAGAAAAGTCATGGCGTAAATACTATTCGCTCACTAAGTAATTAAAAGTCCCGTCTTGGTCTATTCAGTTGTCAAAGAACAATTGCCTAATGGCTCTAAGAGAGAATTCCTTTCAAATATCTTGAACTACAATTCCTATCTTCTACAAAATTAAAGAGGACAGATCTCCCTTCACTTTTGCAAGGAAAATCTGCCCTAATGCACAAGGCGATTACTTCATAAATTCTTCCAGTAGCACCCTTAATTTTTTAAGAATACTATTTTTTCTCCATTGTATAGCCTGATAGCTCACTTTCTTACCTTTTGCTATACTTGATAGCGTTTCATCATTAAAGTACAAACGCTCTATGATGTCCCTTTCTTCTTCGTTAAATCTTGATATGGCATTTCTGACTGCTTCAATCATCATCTGTGTTTCAACAATCTTTTCCACATCAACATTTTCATCGACAATATTATCTATAAAGTGTCCATCATGATCCAATGACGAAAAGAAAAGCAGGTGGTTTTTTCTGTCCACCTGCTCTAAATACTTCTCATGTTCTTTTTCTAGCCAGTAGACTTTATATATTTCTTCACTGACTTTTATCTTTTGACCTCTAACATAAAGGTAGTATTCTCGTGCCATAAAATATATTTACTTGTCTAAGATAATGTATATAAGTATAGGCGAATATAAAGCATAGAGGAAAAAGATGCAGTTGAATTATTAAAATATTTTTTTGAAATTAACTTCATAAGATATTTCATATCTCTTCCCTCCAGTCATTATCAATAAACACTCTTTGTATATGATTTATATTATTTCAACTCTACCAACTTATAATTTTTCTTTATTGAGGTTTCTTAATTCTCCAAGCATCATAAATATTCCAACAACAATCATAATGAAATCCACCAGTGGTTGAGTAAACCAAACCGCTTTTATTCCAAATACCATTGGTAAAAGAATCATTGCTGGTACAAATAGGAATAACTGTCTCATCATTACAATAATTCCTGCTTTCTTTCCATTTCCAATAGATTGGAAGAAAGTAATACTCATAACCATTACTCCATATAAAATAAATACACTATAGAATAATCTAAAGTTTCCAACGCCTTGTGCTATGATATTTGCTTCTACTCCAAACAATGAAAGTATCTGACTTGATAGCAACAAGGATGGAATCCAAAAAATTGCTGCAAGGATAAGCCCTCCAATAGAAAATACTTTCATAGCCTGCCTTACTCTATCATATTGCTTTGCTCCAAAGTTTGTTCCGACAACAGGTTGTAAGCCTTGGCTCATTCCCCAAAGAGGAATAAATGAAAAGGCATATACACGAAGTGAGGCTGCCATCAAAATCCCATTCAGATCTCCGCCATATTTAAATGCCATTTTATATAACATTGTCTGCTGAATCATGAATAGGAGTTGCATCATCATAGCGGAAGAACCCACACCGAACATTTCTTTTTTTATTTCAGCATCCGACTTTATCCTATGGATTTTAACAACCTTACTCTTCTTCAAGAAATAGTGCATCGTTACAACAGCTTGAACAAACTGTGCTATAATAGTTGCAAGAGCAGCACCTTCAATAGCATATTTTCCCATAACAGTCATTAGGATTGGATCAAGAAAAATGTTCAGCAAAGCTCCAAGCCCCATAATCGTCATAGCTTTTTTCATCAGCCCTTCACCACGCATAACCATATTGGCTGACTGTGTAAAGTTCACAAATAGGGAGCCAATGAAAATTACTCTAAGGTATCTAATGCCATAGGCTTTGATTTCACCTGTTGCACCCACCATAGATAAAAAGTGTGGTGCAAGGATTATTCCTCCAACTGTGATAATTACAGAGAAGAAAATTACCCAATAGATTAAGTTCCCCATAATTTTATCGACAGTTTTCTGATCTCCTTTTCCTATTGCTCTGGAAAGAACGGATGCCGAACCAACACCAAGAAGTGTAGACACTCCACTGTTAAAAAATGTTAATGGCATTGCAACACCACAAGCTGTCATAGCCGTTTGTCCTATAATTTTCCCGGCAAATATTCCGTCCATCAAGGGATATAGACCGATAACTATCATTCCTATAACCGCTGGAATAGATAGCTGAAATAGTAAATCTATCGGTCTTTTAGTTAGTAATTGTTCTTTCATCTCTTGTTTCACTCTATAGTTCCTCCCTTAATCATTTAATTTCCACTGAATAGCTCTTTCTCTTTGCTCTATAAACTTTTTATATATTGAAGATGATTTCATCAGTTCATCATGAGTTCCTACATTTTCAATACTTCCTTTATCCATTACAATAATCTGATCGGAATTTTTAATTGTTTCAAGTTTATGAGCAATTACTATTACAGTCTTATCTTTTAACAAATCATTAAGAGCAGCTACAAGCTCTTGTTCATTTTCAGGATCCACGCTTGAAGTAGCTTCATCAAGTATGACAATTTTGCTCGGCTTAAGCATTGCTCTTGCAATAGAAATTCGCTGTCTTTCTCCTCCCGATAAATTGGAACCACCTTCTTGTAAAATGGTTTCATATCCATCCGGAAGTGCCATAATAAAGTCATGACATCTTGCGTGTTTTGCGACTTCAATAATCTCATCATAAGTTGCATTAGGATTTCCAAAGGCGATATTATTTTTCACTGTGTCGTCAAATAAATAAACATCTTGGAAAACAAAACTGAAATTAGATAATAGATTGTCGTATCTATAATCTTTTACATTTGTACCATCAATTGTTATCTCTCCGCTATCCACATCCCAAAATCTTGCTATCAGATTGCATATAGTGCTTTTTCCACTTCCTGACGCTCCAATCAATGCTGTTGTTTTTCCTGATGGTATAAAAGCATTTACACCCTGAAATAATTTTTTGTCATCATAAGAAAAATCTATATTTTTTAGGGATACATCAGAGTTTTCAATCGCTACTTTCTGTCCCTCACTAATGGTTTTTATATCTCTAAGTTTTGTAATCGCATCAAGATTTTGCACAGCAATTCCTCTTAAGTTCTGCATACTTCCTGCCATCTCAAAACCTGCAAAAACGACAAAGCTTGAAACAATAAGCATTACTGTTTTATATGGCTCTAATTCTCCATTGCTATATCTAATAATGGAACTTAAAATAATTGCACACATACCTAATTTGAATACAAGAATAAAGATCAAATTTACCGGTACAATTACTTTTTCAACATTAAAGTATCCTTTTTTGTTGTCGCTGATGCTGTTTTCTAAATCTCCAAGCATTTCTTTGTTCTTACCAAAAGATTTTATAACGCCGATACCTTTTACAAATTCTAAAGTATTAGCATTTAACTCTATCTTTAATTTTTGCAATTTCTTGGTTAGTTGATCTGCTTTGTTTTGAAAAACTGCATTAACTAATAATCCAACTATTAAAGTTATTAGAATAATCACTCCTGTAATAAAATCAAAAGGCAACATAAAGCATGCCATAATAACAGTTTGTATTATTCCTACAAACATCATTTCAATAATATTGACACCTACTGTTTCCAACTCTCCTATTACGCTTGTCAATCCTCCTGAAATATCTCCTAATCGGTTAGAGTTGAAATATCCCATATTTACTTGTTTTAACTTATCTCCAATATACAGTCTGTTTTCCGCACCCAAATTATAAGTTGCTATATATTTGTTGCGATCTGCTAAATAACCAAATACTATTTTGCCTATAACACTAATTAGAGCTATTCCAAATACTATATAGACATCATTCATAACAACTTCTTTTCTCTCAAATAATTTCTCAAAAATTTTAAGCAAGAGGAATAATATCGCTCCGAGAGAAATACCTTCAAAAATACTTTTCACGATTTCAAAAACGAACATTCGACTTAATTTTTGCGACTCTTTTCCTGCAATACTATACAGTTTCTTTAGAAGTTCTCTCATTTATATCACCTCCCCATTTAAGTAAACGCTGTTATGTGCCTTCCACATCTTGGAGTAGGTATTGCTACTTTGAAGAAGTTCTTGATGCGTACCTTCTGCTTCAATTTTTCCCGAATTGACTACAATAATTTTATTCGCATGAATAATCGTTGAAAGTCTGTGAGCAATCATAATAACAGTCTTATCTTTTACCAAAGCATCAAGAGATTTTTGTATTTCAGCTTCGTTGTCCGGATCTGAATATGCCGTTGCCTCATCAAGAAGAACAATCGGGCTATCTTTTAGTAAAGCTCTTGCAATTGTTATTCGCTGTCTTTCTCCTCCCGATAAGCTATTTCCTGACTCACCTACAACTGTTTCATATCCATTAGGTAAATTCATAATAAAATCATGGCAACTTGCTTTTTTACAAGCACTTTGAATTTCTTCCATGCTTGCATCAGGTTTTGCCATTCTCATATTGTCAACTATACTTTTTTGGAATAAATAATTTTCTTGAGAAACATAAGTTACAATATCCATGTTTCTTTCAAGAGAAATATCATTTAAATCTACATTACCAATACTTATTTTTCCGGAATCAATATTCCAAAAACCTGCAATCAGTTTTGCCAAAGTCGATTTTCCTCCGCCGGAATATCCGACAATAGCTGTAAGTTCTCCTTCCTTTGCAGTAAAGGACAAATCTTGAAATACTTTTTTATTTTCGTCATAGCCAAATGTAACATTATCAAAAGTTACATCGTATGAACTTATTTCCTGTGATGTATTTCCTCTTTCAAGTTCAGGAAGTTTCATAACATCTTTTATCTCCTCAATGACCACTTTTACATTCGCCATAGTATCTAAATGGCTCATAGCCTTAATAAGCGGTTTGTAAGAAGCATAGGATAATAAAACGCACATAATCAAAGTTCCTACATCAACAGTTCCTTTCATGAATAAAAATAAGGAAGTTGGAAGTACAAATATTAAAGTTGATGGTAAAACTTCCATAGCTGCTGTCATATAAAAGCAAATGCTTAGATACCAATCCAGCATACTATTTTTATTTCCTTCAACTGCATTCACAAATTTATCATAAGATGATGCTGATTTATTAAATGCCTTAATAATGTTAATGCCACGAATATATTCAACAACTGTGGTATTCATATTTTTAGATGCTTCTTGATAGCGTTTTGATTTTTCTTCGTATCCACCCATCATTAGCATTGAAAATAACAAGCCTAATGGTAATGTTATGAGATTGGCAAGACCTATTCTCCAGTCCATAGCAAATATACTGATTAGTAAAACAATAGGGATAATGATATTTGCAACTACTTCAGGAATAACGTGGGCAATTGGTTGTTCCATTTTATTCAAGGTTTCAACCATAAACTGTGTCCACTCTCCACTTCCTTTCTTTTCTATTGTTCCCATTGGAAGTTTGCTGAATTTCCTTGCTAATTTTTTTCTTGAATCTTCAATAACACAAAATGCCAAATTATGTGAAATCAATGTTGATAATGTATGAAATAGTACACTTCCAACCAATCCAAATAATATAATCATTATCTGTTTACTAAAAACCATAAATCCTGTACTGCCATTTGCTATTTCCGTTACAATATTTGCTACCGCAAAATATGGCAATACACCACAAACTACACCTATTATCGCTATAAATATTGATAAAATTATTTGTCCTGTATGCTTTTTCATCACATCCATAGTATCACCTCTCATATCCCATTGAATTTAGCAAAGTATTTATGTCTTTTAGATAGTAATCTTCTGTAATTCTTCCATCTTCAATTTTTATTACTCTCTCACTAATCTTTGCAATAAACTCTATATCATGTGAAATAATCAAAAATTTTGTTCCCAAGTCCCTTTGTTCTCTAATTAGTTTTGCGACTTGTTCCATACTTTCATAATCTAAACCTGATGTAGGTTCATCTAAAATTACAACAGAAATATTTCGCATCATCGCTACCCCTAAAACCAATCTTTGTTTTTGACCTCCGGATAAAGTTGACGGATGTTGATTTTTTAGTTCAAATAAGCCTAATTTTTTTAGAATTGCTTCCGCTTTTTCTACATGTTTTTCTTTATCTTTCAGTCCCGTAACAAGCTCATCTACTAGATCTTCGCCAAATAATTGAGAGTCAAGATCTTGAGGAATGTACCAAATTTTCTCCAATCTTCTCTTTCTCTTAATCGGTTTATCTTCTAAACATATTTCTCCTGTTGTTTCTTTTTGAATACCGGAGCAAATTTTACCTAATGTACTTTTACCTACACCGTTAGAACCAATTAGGGCAATAATTTCATTGCTGTCAAATTTGAAACTTATATTATTCAATAACAAATTTTTTCCATATTTTTTTGAAATTCCACTTATCTCAAAACTTTTATATCCTTGAGTACTCTGATTCGTAAAACCATCTAAAAAAATATCTTCAAAATGCAATGAGCGTAATCCTATATCATTTAACTCTTTTGAACTTATATTATTAAACTCATCAGATGTATAATTTTTCTTTATTTTCCCATCTACCATAAAAATATAGTTATCTACTATTAAATTTAAATAAAATAACCTATGTTCTACAATAATGATAGTTTTTCCTTCCTTCTTTAATTTTTGAATCAGTTTTGCAAATTGGTAAGTTGATTTTAAGTCCAAATTTGCAGATGGTTCATCAAATACATAAATGTCCGGTTGCATAGCTTTAGCTGAACATATTGCAACACGCTGCCGCATCCCATAAGACAATGTATAAATACTTGTATTTAATAAATCTAATACATTCATCTCTTTAGCAGACTTATGAACTCTATCGACTATTTCATTATGTGATAGACCTAAATTTTCACAGCCAAAAGCAATTTCTCCGGCTACTTCATTAGCAAAAAATTGACTTCTCGGATCTTGAAACACATTTCCAACAAAAGAACCTATTTCCCAAGTGTTTAACTCCCCTATGTTTTTATCATCAATGAACACATCCCCATCTAAATATCCCTGATAAAATGATGGAATTAGTCCATTTATTACTCTCGTCAACGTGGACTTTCCGCAACCAGATTTGCCTACTATCGCCAAACATTGTCCACTCAAAATAGTTAAATTAATATCGGTTAATTGCTTGTCATTTCCTCGATAGGAGAAGTTTATGTTATTAATTTTTATCTTATTTTCCATAACCTTCCCTCCTATCTAAAAATGCAGGCTATCATTAAGCAAATACTAATAAATAAAATAATGACATCTACTTTTGTAAATTTTGTTTCATAATAACTATATTTCTTAGCCGGATTTTCAATTCCTCTTACAATAGATGCAGCCGCCAATTCATCTCCAACCTTTATTGACCGAAAGATTAAAGGAACGACTGCATATTCCATTGTTTGTAAAGGGTGGAACAAAACTCTTTTTACACTTCCCGTAAAACCTCTAACTCGCATTGCTTCTCTAATGGTTTTAAATTCTCCTGATATTGTTGGAATAAATCTAATGATTACAAGCAAAATCAAGATGATATTCTGAGGTAAAGCACACTTTTGAAAAACTGCAATTAGTTTCCCTGACGGTATCTTAAAAGTTAAATATGCAGCCATAATAGGAACAATGAATTTGTACACCATACCTAATAGCATTGGCGAAATAAAAACTATCCCTTTAGGAATCATTTCTAAAAGCCAAAATGCTGTAAAAGTATATATCACAACATAAAACAAGCTCTGCTTGTAAAAGCCGAAGTATATCAAAATGATACAAAGCCATCCTACAAACAGAGCATGCATATAGTAATCTTTTGTAAAAATAGATACTGTACAGGAAATCAGAGTTAAGAGTAAGCAAGCCAATCCACCAAGACTGTCTATTTTTCTCATTCTCTGTTCCATAGCATTAATCTAATATACCCGCCTTCTTAAAATGTTTTTTCAATATTTTTTGTGCAAATAAAATTCCTAATGCAGATAAAATAACTGTTACAGCTACTCCTACTAATATCAATGATGGTGAAGATACCATTTCATACTGAAGCTTTAATGTAGTATCCGCAAATCCACCTGCAAGTGCTTGTTTTTGATAGCTTTCCCATGCAATCCAACAAGGTACCCCTATACCAAGAAACATTCCTATTGCATAGGTACACCAGCCAATCATGTTTCTAATTGGATTTCTATAAGTATTCTTTCCAATCATTGTAAGTTCACATATAATTGCTAATCCGATAAAATATGGAAGCATAAACACATATCCCATCGCCGCTGTTATCAAACCATAAATTAAAATCCAAATAAATAGTAGTCCATGCTTATTGACTCTATTTGCTGCAACAAGATAAAATATTGCTCCTATAAACATTTCAATTCCTGCCGTACCATACAAATATAAAATCGGCATAGTAACTGTCCCCATACCAATAACAATCGAAATAGCAAGAAATAATGCTATCATAATTGCAACTGTTACAATATCTCTTACTGTTAATTTTTTTTCTGACATCTTCTTCTCCTTTTTAAAATATTAGACATGGCTAACTTATTGGCATTAATCCAGCAAAAAATACCTGTCCTTGATAAATATTTTATCAAAGAACAGGTATTTCTCTTACTACCCAAAAGGTATGTTTTTGCTCCAATCAGGTCAAATTATTTTTCCTATATTGTTGAGGTGAAACTCCAAAATAAGTTTTAAAAGCAGAAGCAAATTTACTCGGATTTAAATATCCGGCAAAATCAGCAACTTCCCCTATCGTAATATGTGGTTTATCAATTAGCAACTTTGCAGATTCTTCCAGGCAAGTATTTTTTATAAAACTTCCAATAGATTGTCCTGTTAAATGCATGAAGCAACGCTTTAAACTGGATTCAGAAATCGCATACTGTTTTGCAAGTTCAGAAATAGAATATTTATCAAATGGATTTTCAACAAGTGCCTTATAGCAATCTTGTGTTGCTTCATAAATTGGTTCAGAAAAAGTTGGTATTTTTTTCATATCTTCTGTTTTTATAAGACTTAAAAAAAGTAACAACTCAATGATTTTAATAATAGAATATGATATGCGAATGTCCTCACTAACCGTATATAATTCGTTTAATATATGGTTTATTTCTTTTCTTGATTTTATTATTAATGCCGGACCATTTTTACACAACATATCCATAATTTCTTTTATATTGATCTTTGCAAAAGGAAAATATTTATCTATGGATCTTTGAGCAATTTTTATATCTATAAATACAGTCAATCCAATATATCGTTTCATAGGTATGCTCGAACTTTCAAAAGGAACTTTTCCTAAATCCACAACACTAAAATCACCCTTCCCTACAAATGCTCTTTCATTACTTTTTAACTTAAATTCATAGCAGCCATCCAAACAATGGTCAATTTGAATTATACCCTTACAAGGATTAATCTTCTGATGCGAAGATTCCATGTTTAAATTGTTATAAGACAAAGTAAAACCATCTATTAAATTATAGCAACACATTTCTCCTGTACCCGTTTCATTGCTAAGTTTATAAATTTTCTTATGTCCTAATTCGTTCATGTCAGAAAAATTATATCCCTTATAGGCATTTTCTACTATTGTCTTTTCACTCACAGGTATCATCACCTCACTTTTATTTAAAAATTATTATGTATATCAGATTTAATAAATTAAAACGCCACTCAGTTAGTTTATGCTAATTATTTTTCAATCATCTCACACAAATAAAAAATTTCTTCAACTCGTTTTTTTAACACCTCACAGATTATAAGAGATAATTTTGTTGTAGGATAAAATTGTTCATTTTCTATTGAGTTAATAGTCTGCCTTGATACCCCAACAAATTTAGCAAGTTCTTTTTGAGATATCCCAAAATTTATTCGTTCCTCTTTGAGTCTATTTTTTAATATCATCTCATCACGCACAAGCAACCTCATTCTATATATTAATTATTATTTATTTCATTCTATATTTTATATGGCAATAAGTCAAGTTTACTTGACTTATTAGACAGTGTCAAGTTTTTATGGACTTTTTTATTACAACTAACTCCCTAAAATATTTGACCTATTGCATCCTATGTCTTTTATTAAAATTCTTGTAGCTGAGGAGTCATCGAAGATACTGAGTGTATGTAAAAAAGTCTGTAAAATTGTAAGTCCTTCTATGGTAAAATTATTATCATAGGAGGATTTTTGTTATGGGAAGAAGAAAAAGAGAACCAATGAATCCAGCTAAGAAAAATATTGTAAGGGAATTAATAAAAACTTATGATATAAAAACAGCTAATGATATTCAAGAAGCTTTAAAAGACTTGTTGGGAGAAACACTACAGGATATGTTAGAAGC
>NZ_ADJN01000023.1:0-705 GCF_000178095.1 Peptostreptococcus anaerobius 653-L
AAATCATGACCACCCGTCCAACGGGTGGTTTGCACACGGGCTATAAGCCCAAGGGTTACCGGCCAGCGTCTAAAGGCGCTGGCTTTCACTCTGTTCAAGCTCGGCCTTTGACTCGTCGCTACCCTTTAAAGGGTATTTGTATTACTTGCCATCCCTAAAGGGATCTTCATACTCCTTGACACTTAATTTGTCCAAAGCTATATCGTGTCTTTCCTGTTCCTGAATATATTTCCTTATTGTTGCCTCATTTAATCCCACAGTACTTACATAATATCCTTCAGACCAAAAGTGTCTATTTCCAAATTTGTACTTTAAATTTGCGTGCTTATCGAACATCATCAATGCACTTTTTCCTTTGAGATATCCCATAAACTGTGATACACTTAACTTAGGTGGTATACTCACCAACATATGGACATGGTCAGGCATCAGATGACCTTCGAGTATTTCAACACCTCTGTATGAACATAGTTGTCTCAATATCTTACCAATACTATTTCTGTATTGATTGTATATTATTTTTCTCCTGTATTTTGGAGTAAACACAATGTGATATTTACACATCCATTTTGTATGAGACAAGCTGTTCGCTTTGTTTGCCATAAAATCACCTTCCTATTCGTATTATTGAGCTTGAACAATTCAATTATACTATGGAATGGTGATTTTTTTGTATAACATCTGTCGCGCACCCGCATAGCGGGT
>NZ_ADJN01000022.1:0-704 GCF_000178095.1 Peptostreptococcus anaerobius 653-L
TAGTCCATAGATACTGACCACGAACGATATGTTAGTTTCTTGAGTTTCCTCTTAAACCTATTTATCGAATCTTTATGTGGTCTGGCTTCCCATTTTCCATTCATTTTCACAAAGCCAAATCCTAGGTACTTGAGCCTCGTTGGTTTTGTGACTTTGGATTTAGTAGCATTTACCTTAAGGCTTAACTTCCTCTCTATCCACGATGTGACCGTATGCATCACTCTATTTGCAGCTGCACTGCTTGCAACGGTTATTATACAGTCATCTGCATATCTAACAAAGTGCAATCCTCGTGCTTCTAACTCTTTGTCTAATTCATTGAGCATTATGTTACTGAGCAGAGGGGATAAGTTACCTCCTTGGGAGTTCCTATAGTGGTTTCTTTGTATTTCCCTTTTACCATAACTCCAGCTCTTAGATACTTAGTTACAAGAGATATTACATCTGGGTCTTTCACCGTTTTACCTACAAGGTACATAAGTTTGTCCTGTGGTACGTTATCAAAGAACTTTTCTAGGTCAATGTCCACTACGTATGTGTATCCATCATTTAGATATTCTAGTAGCTTTACTATTGCTTGTTGTGCTCTTCTACCTGGTCTAAAACCATAACTATGTTCACTAAACTGCGGCTCAAATATTGGTGTTAGAACTTGGGTAATTGCTTGTTCTATGATTCTGTCTACTACTGTTGGAATTCCAAGA
>NZ_ADJN01000021.1:0-25700 GCF_000178095.1 Peptostreptococcus anaerobius 653-L
ACAAATAGCATCTTGAATAGTACAGCTCCTACTACTCCACCTACTAATGGTCCAACGATAGGAACCCAAGCATACTTCCAGTTACCGTCTTTCTTTCCACCGATTGGAAGGAACATATAGGCGATTCTTGGTCCCAAGTCTCTTGCTGGATTGATAGCATATCCTGTTGCACCACCGGCAGATACACCCATTGCTAGTATCAATAGACCTATTGCTATGGCTCCAAGACCGTCACTTATCTTGTTGTTGTTGATTAGCTGTATACAGAAAACCAACATAAATGTACCTACTGCCTCTGAGATAACGTTTAACATAGGCCTGTCAATAGCTGGTCCTGTTGCGAATATACCAAGCTTGTTACCCTCTGTTTCTTTCCAGTGTGGTGCATAGATTAGGTATACTAGACAGGCACCTAATATAGCCCCTATAACCTGTGCTATGCAATACCCTATTACCTGCGACCAAGGGAATGCTCCAACAACTGCTAGACCTAGAGTTACAGCTGGATTTAAGTGAGCCCCACTGATGCTTCCGACAGCATAGACACCTAATGTAACACCCAGTGCCCAACCAAAAGTTATAGTTAACCATCCCGCACCGTTTGAATACGATTTCTTCAAGTTTACAGATGCACAGACACCCACACCAAAGAAAATCAAAATCATCGTTCCCACTACTTCTGCTAAATAAACTGACATACTAGTCCTCCTGATTTACCTTGCTGAACCTAAAAAAGAGTATAGAGGGTCCACATTGAATAGACTCTGTATACTCTTATATTCATGATCTCAGCAAATATTTATTTTTCTCAGGAAAATGATATCATGAATCAGGGGTCAGTGTCAACGTTTTCTTTTTGAAATTTTATTTAATCTTGAAGCAGTTTTACACTACTTGTTGAAATTGCATCAGCTCCACTATTGATGATTTCATAGATTTCTTTTTTGTCTGTTACTAATCCACCGGCAATTATAGTCATCTTAGGCAACTTGTCCCTAACCTCTCTGATGACTGAGTGAACCATGGCTGGCATAATTTCAACTGCATCTGGCGTAAAATTTTGAGTAATATTATCTAAAAATATATTCTTAGACTTTGAATCCACCATAAAGGCCCTGTGGATTACCCTGATATTTTCACTGATTGCCTTTTTGACTAGGGCTGGCTTTGTAGTTATTATACCGATCTTTTTGTCAAATATGTCACCTATATACTCGACAACTGCAGGTGAACTAGACATTCCGGATATCATGTCTATATGGACAAATACTAGCTTGCCCTTGTCCAGTAACTTATTGACAGTCACCCTCAAATCAGATATTGTCCCCGATAGCAGGAACACTATTTCATTGGTCGAATTTAAGGCAAACCCTAGGGTAGCTTCATTGGTTACAGCCACTACCATAGGATTGTCTTCGAATTTCTCTTTTAACTTTCTTGCTGATATCATTGCTTCTCCTCACCTTAACTATAAATTATCCAAAACTAAGACCTATTTTTTATATATTAGTTGATTTCACTTAATTTTACTTTAAATTCCTTTACTTAACTTTATTTAACTCAATCAAATTTATTTAACTCAATCATCTTCTTTAACTCAATCAAGTTAATAAACTTGCTCCTCTAAGTACCTGTCTGTTATATCAATAAAAAAATCAGCATCCCAAATACTCAATCCCTTCTGTTCTTTCGGACCTAGGAAGTGTAATACATCCTCTCTTGCGTTATCAAAGTCAATAACTTTAAAACGGTCATTTAAAAGATTCTTCAGGGTTCCTATATCTAAAGTTATGCTAGGATCCCAATGATTCGATTGTTCCATTCTCTTCTGAAGGTGATATATATTTACCCTCGTCCCCCTCTTTAAGTACCATATATAGTCAAAAAAATCTCTACCCTTAACCCTATTTTTATAATCTCTACACAGGACTGCATGAATCTTTCCCGCAAATAAGGATGGCATATCGTATAATTTGGCTCTATAGGTATCTGGTAGAATTGCGTTTACATATTGAAACTCAGCTCCCTCAGGTGGATTTGTGTCTATCTCGAACTTTATCTTTATCAAAGCATTGGGGTTAAATCCATATGTCATAGAGTCATCAGATGTTATTTCTAATATATTTTGAATAGTATTGCCTTTTATAAATGCAGATTGTATGGCTGTTTGTTTAGATTTATTCTTTTTTTTAACTGTCATTTTAAAGTTGTACGAAGTCAGTTCCTTTTCAACATAGGATAGGTACTTGTCCAGATCAAAATCTGCTTCTGACCTTTCAAGTGAAAAATCTAAATCCTCACTATACCTTGGAAGACCATAAAATATTCTGAGTGCAGTCCCACCATAAAAAGCTGCCTTGGTAAAAAAGTCACTCCTAGACAGCCCCATTAGAGCAACCTCTTGTACAACCTCTTTTAGTGCATTTTCGTAGTCTTCACTACTTTTACAATTATACCTGTCAATCATGGCCATTATTGCATCATTCATGCTAATACCCCTCCTTGTCAATAAACCTGATAAGCTGATTCAAGTTGGTCTTATGGTACATTGGAGCTATCCTTCTAATTTTATCAAACTCAAGTTCTTCAAATATATCTTCATCAAGCCTCATACCATCAAAAAGATAATCCTCAAAATCTTTCAACCCCCTTATAGGTTTTAAGGTACTAAGTAGGTCACACAAGGCCTTTTCCCTACTAGCAATATTAAATGAACGGTTGTTTACTATTTCACGTGTATAATAAAATGGAAACACTTGCTTGGGTACATCTTGATACGTATAGATGCCAAATACATTTTCAAACTTTTTCTTCTTTTTTAGATCAAAAGAGGCAGAAGTATATGTATGCACTCTCTCTGGTATCATCCCATAATAGGACAAGGCCCACTCAAAAGATAAGTACGATGGGCCTAAAATATCATTTGCCAGAACGTAGCCTGGTATTTCGGGATCCGTTTCATACAGCCCTCTTTTTACAGGCAACAATTCCTCTTTTTCTATCAAGGACTTAATTTTTTGATAAGGTACCTTGTATTCCTTATACTTGTATAAAAGCTCGCTTGTATCTTGTATCATGTCTATTTCCTCCACTTATTATACATAATACTATATTTAGTGGAGGAAATCAACATCTACTACCTATCTTTTAAGACATCTGTCATATTGATTTTTTTGATTCTCCTAGTCAGTATCCACCTATCCACCATATATACTAATATCCCGCAAGCTATAGTTGCAAAGTATATGTACATTGGTATGTCAGCATTGACATAGCCATTGAATTTGTAAAAAGCTACTTTTATAAGTTTGTTTACCAAATACTTCTCAACAGGTATAAGTATCAGCAAAAATATTACTACTGCAAGGCTTGATACCCTAATAAATATCTTTTCTATCTCCTTGTCGTGGTAGCCAAATATTCTAAGATAGGATATAGACTCTTTGTACTTGTCTATAATTGCCTTGGTCAAAACATACATGACAACAAGGTATATAACTAGGGCAACCATCATAATAGTAGGCATAACATTTTTGAAGTTATTTAAAAACTGGTCAGCAATCTTCCTCATGCTCTTCCCATCTATAAGTGTAGATAGGTCCTTGTCATCAATCTTCAGGGCCCTGTCTGAAAAGGCGCCATTGTAATAAAACTCGTCCATACCTAGCATCTTGTTGCAGGACTTTCGATCCATTATTATGGAAAATGAAGTCTTTAGTTGCTGGCTAGTTCCAACTATTCTCATCCTGTATTCCCTGTCCCTGTTTTCATCATTGACAGTAAAATAATCTCCTATACCTAGACCGAACTTGTCCTTGATGCCCTCAGTTACGTATACATCATAGGTCTTGCCCTCGCTAGATCTTGTACTAATATTTTTTATATTATTTCTTTTTAGGCCATCCTTTACATAGCTTCCATCAAGGTCAGTCCCATAGATACTAGCCCTTGTTTGATCGTCAACTTTTTTACCCCTTATTTTAACTTGGTATAGGGTGAATAGGTTTGTATCTACCTTGCCGCCGACTAATTTGTTTTGGTAATCATAGCTAGGATGGTCAAATATATTTTTATCCTTCTTGCTTAGAGAGTCTTTTAACCTCTCCTCTACTTCTTTTCTTATAGGCCCCTTAAATACCGTCTGATAACTAGATGGCATGGACTCTTGAGTCTTGTCCATGTAGTCATTGAGTATACCCTTAATTGACATACCATATATCATCAGTATATTTGCCAGCAGTAATCCCAACAAGAGTACAAGGTAGTTGCCCTTGTTTCTAAGGAATATCCTCAACCTAAACCTGGATATAAACGACACATTTGGCAGTTTGACAGCCTTTTTATTCCTAGACCTAGATAAATCACGCCTTAGAAACTTTAGGGGACTCAGCCTTAGCTTCCTAGTTATAAATATGAGATTCACTAGTAGCATAAGACCTATAGGTATCAGTGTCGTCAAAATAAAGGCATAGGCTGACCACACAAGCTCAACTGGAAATAGGGAGTATGAAATTGTATAAAGGCTCAAATACATGTCCTTCATAAATGTATAAGCAAATATGTTGCCCAAAAGCGCAGAAAATACTGTAACATATAGGGGTAATTTGATGTAGTGCCATACTAGGCTTGGTCTTTTGTAACCAAAGGCTAGGAGTGTACCTATAACAGCCGATTCCTCTTCTATCATATTCTGGACTAAGACGGCAAATATAAATGACATCACCAATAAAACAATAACCATCAGACTAGTAATCATTGGAACATCACCACCCATATCATCCATGACATAGGATATACGAGAGTTTGTATACTTGGTCTGGGCATCAATTGGAATTATACCCTTTGAAGAAAATCCCTTTATTATATCCTTTAGCTTATCTGTTTGGAGTTTCTTATCGTCCTGACCATATTTATAACCTTGCCTATTCTTATCATACTGATTAGTCTTATCTCTCCTTTTACCATCATCAAGACCATGCCTATATGAGTAGCTATACTTTAGTCCCGCACCACTTTTGACCAGCCTATCAAAGCCACCTGAACTAAGGCTTGCAACACCGAAGTTTTTGTTGTCCATCAAAAGGTCACCAGGTCTCCTAAGTAGACAGCTATAATCTGGAAAGGCACCTATACCAGATATCTTGAATTCTTGACCAAGCAAGCTTATCTTATCGCTTATTTTTAATTTATTTTCTCGTGCAAAATTTACATTTAAAAATATCTCTTCACTATTTCTAGGCATTTTACCCTCATGAATTGCTGGTATATCTATCTTTTCCCTATTTTGATACACCCTAATTGTTTTGCCCTTGTCATAGTCAAGAGCCATAAAATAGTTGGGATAGGCCCTCACACCATTATCCGTAAATATCTTTTCTTCTTGGCTAGTGAGCTTCCTATCAAATTCAATGTAGCCATCCTCAATCATTCCTAGCTTATGGCTATCGTAGTAGGTCTTTTCAATAGATTTTTGAGCTATAAAAAATGATGATACAACAGATATAGTAATCAGCATAATTATAAATATGGCTCCGTACCTACCTATATTGGAATTGAGGTCTCTAAAAATTCTCTTATTAAGTGGATTTCTCATAAGACACCTCCTACCAAACTAACTGGTCTGCCATAAGTGGATTCTCATTTATCCTATGATCCAAAATCCTACCATCATGTAGGTTGAGAACCTCGTGCGACATCTGTGCAATAGCTGTATTGTGTGTAGCTATAATAATTGTAGAGCCGTACTCTTTGTTGATCTTTTGTATCATCTCGAGGACCTGCTTGGCTGTAGAGTAGTCAAGGGCACCTGTAGGCTCATCACAAATCAATAGGTCCGGTCTCTTCGCCAAAGCCCTAGCTATAGCAGTCCTCTGTTGTTGACCACCAGATAATTGGTTGGGAAACTTCATTTCATGTTCTCTTAAACCCAAGATATCTATCAATTCATCAATATCAAGCGGATTCGGACTAAGGTAGGCTCCAACTTCAATATTCTCCCTTACTGTGAGATTGGATACCAGGTTATAAAACTGGAATACAAATCCCAACTTGTCCCTCCTATAGTCCAACAATTGAGACTTTGACAGGCTATTGAGTTCATAGTCATCAACCCTTACGCTGCCCTCTTCAAATGGTTCAATGCCCCCTAAAATATTCAAAAAGGTAGACTTGCCCGAACCAGATGGACCTAAAAGAGTGCAAATTGACCCCTTGCTTATAGAGCAGTCTATACCCTTAAGGACGTCAACTGTATTAGAACCACTTGTGTATGACTTTTTTAGATTAGAAATTTCAATAAAGTATTGTCTTTTCATAGTAATCCCCCCCTAGAAACATAATACTTACTATTAGTAGTAAATTTACTATTAATCATAACTTTGCTATTAATTCTGTCTTTACTGCTAATTATAATCTTCCTATTAATTCTGTCTTTACTGCTAATTATAATCTTCCTATTAATTCTGTCTTTACTGCTAATTATAATCTTCCTATTAATTCTGTCTTTACTGCTAATTATAATCTTCCTATTAATTCTGTCTTTACTGCTAATTATAATCTTCCTATTAATTCGAATTATAGCACTAATGATAATTAAACTCAAGTGAATTCTTATTGCCTATAATTTAATTTTTTTCTAGAATTTAAATCTAAAGCAATAAAATTATAAATTAAACTAGATATTAGCTTATGTTTTATATATTGAAAATTTGAACTAGTTACTGTATAATAAACTTATGAAAATAAATGCTTTGTATCTATTTAAATCTAAGTATAAACTCAGGAGGTATAGAATGAAATTAAGTGCAAGAAATCAATTTGAAGGTAAAGTAATAGGAGTAAATGAAGGTGCTGTAAATGGAATCGTTTCACTAGATGTAAACGGAACAAAAATTAGTGGCACTATTTCTATGGCTGCTATTAAGGAGCTAGGTATCATTGAAGGTGTAACTGCAACAGCAATTATAAAGGCTACTGATGTAATGGTTGCAGTTGGAGAATTAAAATTAAGTGCTAGAAACCAGTTTGCTGGTAAAGTAACTTCTATTGCAGAAGGTGCTGTGAATGATATCGTAGTTATTGACACTCCAGTCGGTGCTGTTTCAGCTACAATATCTAAGGCTGCCGTTGAAGAATTAGGCCTAGCAAAAGACTCTGAAGCAATAGCAATTATAAAAGCTACTTCTGTTATGTTTGCTCGTTAGTAAATATTATCGGCCTATAGTTCTAGGCCTTGTATTACAACTATGAAATATAATATCTTAATGGTATTAGCTTATTCATATTTTGAGTTACTAGAAAAACAGCCCCCAATCATTAGATTTTTAGGTCTAATTTTTGGGGCTTTGTTCATTTAAAATAAATACCATCTTCTAATAAACGTTTTATATTTCATATTCCATGTTCTCTCTTTAAATCACTTTCAACTTCTTCCATGCTATAAACTTTTCCATTTTCAAAGTCATTATGAGCTTTTAGCATTTCCATATTGAATCCTTCTGAAGTTAAATCTAACAAAGCAAGAGGTTTTCTACTTGGTATTTTTGCATCAAATGGCAATCCGTTTTGCATAACAACCTGTCTTAAAAAAATTGAAACACATGCAAAAACCGTTGTATAATTAAATCACCACAAAATAAAAAACAAGGGGGGTTAAGCATGTGCTTAAATATTAGTATAACAGATTTTTTAGAACTTTGGGATGAAAATTTAAGAATTTATGGTAAAAGACATGAATTAATAAAAGGTATAGATTATTTAATATATGAAGTTGTAATCACTTATAGACCTAAGGTTTGCCCAAAGTGCGGTTGTGTTAATGAGAACAATAGCATTATAAAAAATGGTAGTCAGAAAGTTAAGGTCCAAATTAATCCACCCTCTTTGGGTCATAAAGAAGGTTAAGATTGTATCTACAGATATGTACATTCCCTTATGATATTGTAAGACACATGCTTTCTTTAGATGAAGATATACAAAATGCCTACAACTTTTATCAAAGCCTTCTTATATGCATGAATAATAATGATGTTGAATATTTTAAGAACCTTATATCAATCAAACTAAAAGATATGCATGTAGGCCTTCGTAAAAGTTTTAGAACATTGGGGAGGATGTCTGAATATATTATAAATGCTCTGGAAACTGGATGTAGTAGGAGAAGATAAAAATCGACAGCATCACAAAAATTAAATATAATGCTGTCGCATAAGTAATGATTTAATTGTGACCAACGCTATTTTACGAAGAGCCCGCATGGCTTTGTATTTTTCGCGAATTATTTCAAAATATAATCCTCGATTGCACCACTTGGATGAGCTACATTCTTATCAAACAGTACAATATTCCGCCCTGACCTTGACACAGTACTTCCATATACAATGCCTGAATAGCCAAGAGAAATATAGTACTGAGCCATTGCCTGAAAAGGAGCATACATTAGTGTCTTATCAACAATATCACTTAATGGCTCAAATATCTGCTCTGAAAGTAACTTGGTATGTGTATAAACTCCCCATTCCGTAAAGAGCTCTTCAGATTCATCTATGTTTATATTATGATTTGGAATAAAGCCGAGAGCTTTAGCAACTTTTATACCTTTTTTTAATTGTTTTTGTCCATAATCCTCCAAACGAGAATTCAACTCTTCGTATGAAATATTATCGGCAATTGTTAAATCAACCAGCTTCAAATCTAAGGAACTATCCTCAAAAGAAAAATGGCAAAATCCAAATCTATGTCCTTCTTCTGCTCGACATTCTGCTTGAGAACACTCATGAATATCTACTTCATTTCCCAAAGCTAAATAAAGCCATTCAACACCTGGTGGACTAAATCTGTTATCCTTTTTAATGTACTCCTTTTTAGGGATAAAGCGCTCATAATCGGGAACTTCATTTCCACTCAAGACAGCCCCTCTACCAACTAATAATCCCTCCAAATCTTTAATCGTTATTGTTTTATATTCAATTCCTGAATGTTGTTGAAACAAATCATCATACACCTTAAGGAAAGTATAGCCTTTTGCTTTGTCCACCTCATCAAAAGAAAACTCTCCCTTTGCCAAAGCATCTCGAAATTCTGACCACGTTTTTCTAATGGTCTTTTCAATTTTCTCAATGCATCTAAAATCAAACATTTGACACATAGCAAGCTTCTCCTTTCCCAAACATCTAATTCACTGCCAGCCATACCGCTAACAGTCGAGTTGCCGGATTAAACGCAATCTATTTCACTCACTCAATTTGAGTTTGCACCCTAGATAACATCTATCTCAGTGCCACAACCCACGACATCTAATCCACAGCTTAAACCCTAAGCGCAGATTTCCCGTAGATATGTTTTCATATAAAGAAACCGGGCTATTGGCATAGGCTCTCCTATACCGGAAAAGCCCGAATTTACGCCACTTTTTGGTACTTATTTATCTTTTCTTGACATAAATACGACACTCTCAACATGGCTCGAAAGGACCTGATTGATAACAACATAATCGGGATATTACGAGATAGTCCGTTTGTCTACGGAAACATATCAACTCATATCTGTAGTAGAAATATCTCCACTTCTGTCATTATTTATATCGCAGCCTAAACTTCGCCAGTATACGGGAACTGGTCTGCAATTCCCTTTATATTTCCTATTATAATGACAAAGTCAATAGCAGCAGACTTCCAATTGTCTCAACCCTACCTGTTCGCAGTACAAGGTATAGGTCAGCGACTATTTTCCAGTCCATCTGGAGCCACAATTCCCATGCACTAGACCTTAATAGTCAAAAATTCACACGATAAATCCACCAGTACTATTTGCCTAGTCAATCAAAACGCAGTCTTTGATACAATCGAATGTGTAGTTAATTCCTCAAAAGCGGCTTGAAATAACGTTATTTCTGATGTTTTTCCTGCAACAGATTTACTCTTCCATTAGTCATTTATTTAATAGAAAGGATACCGTCCCATTGATTCTGCCACCGTTGCGACACCTATTCTTTCGATAATTAAAAGGTATGGCATAATTAAAAGATTTAGTAATAACTCAACAATTGCTCAAATGATATATTTATGCCAATTTCTTCTAATAGAGCTTTTCTTTGTCGATATAGATCATACAATACATCTTTATACTCTAAACCATAATGTAATAAATTGTGACAATTACTACAGAGCGATACAATATTTTGCTCACGGTCTAAATCAATTCCTGGAAAATCACGATGAGCGGATAAAGGAATTAAATGGTGTGGCTCCGTATAATTGGTAGGACTATTTCTTCGTTTAAAAACGAAATGCATCTTATCCACTTCACACAAATACTGCGCCCGTTTCAAAGCATTTTTCGATTCATACTGCTTTCGAGGGTATATGTACTGTGAACGTTCTGCAATTAAAGGTGCTTCCCTCGGAGTAGTATCGTATTGAATTTCCTGATTCAAATGTTCGATAAATTGTCTTTCCTCTGCTCTTTCCATTTGAAAGTCTTCTCTAATATTCTCTTTAGATAAAATCTCTTTAGCTTTTTCTCTTGCTTTTGGGTCTACGCGTTTGCTTTCTATGATAATACGTAATGCTTCCTTCTCCTGTCCCAACGCAAATATATGTCGAGCTCTTGGAATACGAAAGTTTTGACTTTCTGACTTCGATCTCGGATTTTCCAATAGGATCTTTTGGGCCAATTCATCTTTTGAAATGGACGAATCTTTGAAATCATAATAAAAATTTACAAATACAGCTTTTCCAACTGCCGCTAACGTTTTATTTAAATCTTCATACTTTGTATCCTTCAAAACATCACCCCTCAGACTACTTCAATTCCAGTACTCTTCAAATATCGGAAAATTCTATCATAATATTCCCTGTTCCTTGACGGATCTTCATCTGAACCTTCAGGAACATATATAATCAACCCCTGTCTTGCTCTTGTTAATAAAACTCTATAAGCATTTTTTAGATATCTCTGTCTTTGTTCCTGATTAACATGGTTCCATTTCGTACCCCTGAACTTAAAATAATCAAAGCCATCTATCGTATACCTGAAATCTGCATCCCAGGCTAATACTGCATAATCGACCTCTAAACCTTGCACTTTAAATTCAGACGCTGCCACTTCTAAATAATACGATGAGTCAACATTATCCTTTCCATTCAAAAACCACCCTACATGATTTATATCTGATGGAACCCATATTCCTTCAGCTCGCAGTCTTTTCCCTTCTGAGCTTGCTAAAAGCCCGTACCTTTCTGTCCCACGAGCCTTATCTTTTACCCATTTCTTTGCAATTTCAAAATTCCTTGTCAAAAAAATCGGATATGTTTGTTTAAGCTCATAATAAACACTTTTGGCATCATCTGCCCTTTCATCTAACAGCAATTTCACAAAAAGAGCTAATTTTTCGCTTCTGAACGAGCGTAACGAAACCCCTAGATGCAAATCTGAAATGCAGTAATACTCTCGTCCATGCAATAATGTCGAGATATCTGATTTTCCTACGTATTCTGTATCTGTAATTTTATCCGACAGATATATCTTCCAGTCTGGATAATTATCTGCCAAAGTTTCAAACCAATCCTGAATTCCTGCTTCTCCATTATATATTTCTTGTCCACCACCTACAAGACAAACTATAACGGCCCAATTTCTATGTCGATCCATAATGCTAATCAAAAATTCAGGTTCTGACTGATTAAAATCGGGTATCCCTTTTTTCCGCTTCATAAAATCAGAAAGCGACTCTTTATTCCATGCTCTTTGAGACTCATCAAATATTACCACCTTCTCTACTGGTGCCATATTCGTAGTCAAAGCCTCATCTCTAAACTTATGAATAATTTGAATAAAGGCTTTCGTTTCTAGAAGAGCACTTTTCTTAGTTATGCCTTCTCTATACGCGCGATCTATTGCGAGCGCATTTTGCAAAACATCAACCAGTGGACCATTTCCCGAAAGAAAAACAGCATGTTCATCTTCATTAAAATAATGACGTTCGTTTGCTATATTCAAGCCAGCAAGTGTTTTTCCAGCACCAGGGACTCCTGTAACAAAACATATAGCTTTTTCGTTGTTTATCTTACACTGATCAATTATATTAGAAATTGCCTCTGTTGTTATCGTTAAATTCTTTGCACCAGCATCATTTCTGGAAATATCTTCAACACCATGTTTTCTATACAATGCTTGCGCAGCTTCAATGATGGTCGGTGTAGGAGCATATCTTGAATTTATCCACTCCAGTGCAGATAACGACGTGTCATTAATTATCGAAATAGTTTTTCGAATAGTACTGCCAATATTGTCTTCATTACAAAAAAGAGTGTTATGAATATTATCTGCCATACAGTAATATTCATTCTGTTTCTCTGCCGCCTTCGTTGAAACATTGATCGGAACAAGATACCTTGTCCTACTTTTATCATGAAAGTATTTCAAATCCAATGCATAATCCATCACCTGATCTGTGGTAGATTTCTTGTACTCTTTATCTCCCACTTTAAACTCTAGGAGAAAAATAATCCCCTCTATTATGCATATCACATCGACCCTATGCCCCATCCTCGGGATAGTATATTCAAAAATAATATCCCCTTGAGAAAACTCAATTAATTGTTCTTTTAAAATTTGAATCTCAGATCTCCAAGCCATCTTTTGGAGATCGGTAGTTTCAAACTCGTCATTAATCAATAATTGGCCGAGAACAAGCTCATCATTCTCTAATATGAAGTTGTTTATAGAATTAAAATAGTATGCTCTTCGGCTCATATGTATCTCCTTATTTCTGCGATAATGCTTTATTAAGCTGACTATCCAATTTCTTTGCTATAGCCTTTGCCATTATAGGTGGCACTGCATTTCCTACCTGCTGATATTGATTATCCTTTGTCCCACAAAAAACGAAGCTATCCGGAAAAGTTTGCAAACGAGCTGCTTCTCTTATACTTACTGCTCTGTCTTTTGTCGGATGTACCCACATTGATTTACGCACATTTACTACAGTACCAGACGGCTCATCATATTTTAAGCGAAGATAGATCGTATTCTGCGTTCTTGTAACATCTGTATACGTGTTTGTTTTCATTTCCTCAGATAAGGAATGAAAATTTTGTCCCTGATCTAATGCTTTAAAACGCGCCATAGCTGTTGGTGTCGTTTTAGTTATAATATGATTGTGCAATATCTCTGAGTCACGAAGTGTCAGCGCCAACTCGCTCAAGCCAGTTTTAGCTTGTAGCTTTATGCCACTTTTATCATCAGATACATTATAGACCGGCTCAACATCTTCTAAATCTTTAATAGCGTCCTCAACTGTCCTATATGGACCGTCTTTATACTTTCCTTCTGGAAGTTTAACTACATCTGCAATATCTTTTCGAATACCCATTACTACAAAACGCATTCTTTTTTGTGGAGCTCCAAATTGTGTAGCAGATAGAACATCAGCCGAAATAGCATATCCGCCGTCATCTTTGTTTCCCTGGAGCTTCGCCTTTAAATAATCAAAAACGGCATATGAACGTATGTTGGCAATCAGCCCTTTATTGTCGGTATAGCTATCAACCACAATATCATTTTCAAATATCTCTTGTGCCTTACTTATCATTCTTTGGTACATAATTGCTGGTTCAATTAATGCCTTGATCTGGGATTCTTTTATTTTCCCAGCGTAAAAATCTAGTATTGCATTAAACGCAATCCTATCAGCAACAATGATGGAATCATCCTCATCACCCTCTGTGTGCTTCTTTGATATTTTAATTAAGCGCGATCTGTGTTTTTCTAATACATTTTTAAACTTAGTTGTATTCTTAGATGCTTTATAGATAACGTTCAATTCTAGATAATCGAAATCATCCCATTTATGTTGTTCTAGTTCTTGCTCAGACTGCACAATATTAATTGCTCCATCAAACATAAACCCTGTATCAAGTAAAGCCAACTCTGTATTAGCAGTTTTAACCACATTGCTATCCACTAATTCTCGATCATCTTCACATAAATAAAATCTATGAATATCTGATCTAAGCATACTCACATTTTCCATTACGAATGCTTTTGGTCTTAATTCCAAGATTGCTCTAATATACTGTTTCACCAGGGAATTATTCTGACTAATTGCATGATTCTTTTGTCTATTTGCATTAGAAAATCCCTGACAAGGCGGTCCTCCAATCACAACATCAATATCGCCATATTTTTCTTTTATTTCTGCATAGTTAGCATCTCTAACATCACCAAATACAGCTACTCCCGGATGATTTTTCTTATAGGTTTCCTGCATTGAAGGATTAAATTCATATGCAACTTTTATATCGAATTTTTTTGTTTGCATAAATCCCAGGCTCAATCCCCCGGCACCTGCAAACAAATCTATTGTATTAAACATAGTTCCTCCATCTTACGCTTCAGTATTAAAGCCTTCTTCGGAGGCTTTGCGCAACAATGCAAGTAATCGTTTGCATTGATATGTATTTGGTATTTTAGCAGGCATTTTACATGCAATCGCTAATGCAGACACATCTGTTGGTGTAACCATATGATTTCTAACAACAAACTCCGATAATCGCATCCACATTTCTACAGGACAATTAACAACCGTTGTCTGTGCCTGAATTTCATTTACAACCTTTTGCTCTTTCTTAGCGGATTTCTGTGCAGCCTTCTGTTCATCGATAGTAATTAAACAATTCTCAATATCTTCAGGAATATCAATATGTATCTTCTTTACATCTTCCCAACAATCATTTCTCTTACACCACTGAGTAACGTTTGCGACTTTTCTTGAAGGATCCGTTATTCGCAAAAGGACCAACTCTGCCAATGCTATTAAAGCTGTACCCACTTGTTCGGGCACACTCTGCCTATTCCATATCAACATCAAATCAAGTTCCTGTCCTTGATATTGGCTATGTAACAATCTTCTAAATTGTGCCAATGTGTAATATATGATATTTGCACGGTATCCACCCTCGTACCAAGGCTGTTTTGGTATAGTCTTCTCCAAATATTGGAACAAAAGAATCAAGGCTGCAGTAGTTTGGAAATATCTCTCGTTAAACTGCTCCTCATTTGCATTCCATTGCTCATCAATGTACTCTGCAAACGAATTAAAATTGGTCTGCGCACCCTTACTTACAACCTGCGGAAATCCTCTCCATGTATTCTGAACTTTTGCAAGATCTGTTTTCTTAATTAGCTTATTTTTAGGATGTTGCAACTCAAATTGTTTTTTCTTTGCAGGTGTCAAGCGCATTTGTTCTTGCAGATATTGTCCTCTTGCTCTTTCATAAAACCATTTAGTTTCATACTGTGCGCCTTCAGATGCAGGTGCAAATAAGTGTCTTGATATTTGTTCCATACGACGATGAAATGGATGAGATGCAAAAAAGTCTGCATCACTAACCTTATTCTGACTGTTTGATGATCTAGAAATATTTCTGATCAACTCGTCTGACTCTTCTGGTGTTGATTCATCAATTGAAGTCAATTTCATTTGCACAAAAATAGATGACAAATCTGCTTTGTCTTTATATCTTGCATTTGAAATAGATGCCGTTGTCTGTCCACCATTAATAATCTGAAAATCTCTAACAAAGGTGATAAATCTTCCATGGTTTGTATCCTCTATCTCAACATCCATTGCAGTTGCTGATATACCGTTATTAAACGCAAAAAACATCTGCGGATTGTTCAAGATAGTCCCTCTTATTTTCTTATTGACCGCCACTTTAGTAGATAAGAATGATCTTACATTTCCCTCCAAAAGTTTACTTCCATACTTGTCATATATATCAGCCAAAACAGTTCCAGGAATTACTCCCAGATAGCTACTGTACTGTTCTGTAGACGCTGAGCTAGCTTCTATACACGGAATGCCTTCACCACAATATTCCTTAAAGTCAATCTCAATAATCTGACGGCCTTGCTCTGAACAACAGACTCTGAACAAGCGATCAATATCCCATATCTGACCTTCTACCGGAATAGAATTATAGTCATCAATTTCTACGGTCTTTATAGTAGCACTCAGATCTGCATCGGTAAATACAAGAAAACGATATTTACGAATCGCCTTTTTGTTATATCTTAAAAGATCTACTAAGTCTGCACATGGTGTACTCATCTCTATTTCTTGATATAAATTAGTTGTCAATGCTGCATCAAGAAATTTCATAAGCAAGCCAAAATCCTTATTCGCAACTGTTCCGGTAAGACGGCGTTCCAAATCATTACCATCAAAATCCGCAATAATAAGATTCATCGTATTATCGAATTCATCGTATACATAACCGTCTACTCTATAATTACTACGCCTACTTTTGCCTTTATAAAAAGACGGTGTGAAATCTGATAACGCCTCAGCATCAATTAGATACTGCGCCATATTATCTACAAAGGATGCACATGACCCTTCTCCTGTAACTGCTGCAGCAGTTTTTATACTCTCTATAAAATCTTTTTTAAATTCGGTAGAATCCATGCTAACATCCTCCCACTTTCGTTACTTTTCCCAGCTTTTTATGCTAGGGATATCTATCTGATAAACAGCATTCGTTATTTCTATCGGAACATCAACTCTCCGTATTCTCGGAAATGATTCATTTACAGTGTATACTTGCTTTGAGGACACACTAAAATGCTGTTTATCATATTCTTTCATGTCAATATAACCTTCGGCGCCAAGTTTTAATATTAGCTCATCTGGATTTTCGCCGTGTCGTGAAATCAATTCTATTACCTCATGAACCAATTCATATAACGTGAATGATTTTGGTTGATTCGGTGCACATTTATCGATACGATAAATAACCAATTCTCCTTCATCATTTCTATCTAATTGCTCAACAGAAGAAATTGATATTTCTGAAGATGAGGCATCTGTAGATTTAATCTCATGCCAACAATCTGCATATACAAAATCTTGATCTGCTCCTTCTGAACCAACCCAGCCTGCTAAAGCAACAGACGGTAGCATTCCATTTTCTATTTTTTCTTTCAGAAACAACAACTCTCCAATGAGACCTTTCTGTGTATTACTACCTAATACCGCATTGCTTTTATGGTCTAATAGTTTTAACCATGCGTTATATCTGCGCAATACTTTAAGCAATGCAATATCATCAGTTTCTACATTTGAATACTCGATAATATCTCCTGCCATTGTTATAAAAACATCTTCCTGCTTTCGATCCATCAACGTAAAGGAAATTGCATATTTTCCATCCTTCCTCTGATTACATGAAGCATCGATACATTTTGACGAATCTATTTTTTTAATTGCTTTTTGGCTCACTATTACGACAGACTTGTGCTCCGGTGTTGCATATCGAACATACCACTCAAGCGGATGTTTTACAGATAATTTCAATGCTCCACCAGAATAGTAATTAATAGTATTCCACTTTTCTCTTAATTCATTTTCTTTACCACTCATTACATATCCTCATTGTCATCATAATTGTCATAAAGGTCCACCCAATTTCGCAACTCAATTAAGTTAACCTTATAATTTGCAGTTTCAGTGGAGCCACTAGTTTTAGGGAATCCCACTCCTAACGCGAACAAAAATTCAGGTAAATCTTTATTCTCAGACTTTGAATAATCGGCTTGTATTATATGTAGCATTAAAATAGGCTCTCTATTGGCTATCAAATACGCTTTGTCCGGAATATTTTTCTTATTCTCATTTCCTGGTATGTTTCTATATGCTTCTTCCGCATCTTGAATCTCTTTTTTCGCTAATCCAATTCGTGTGCATCCACCAGCTCCAACACGTAACTTAGTACCACTCACACTGATCATTTTCTTATCAGCTAAAATTTTTCTTTTTTCTGTCCCTTCGATCTCTAATATTTCTTCACCACACTGCAACGGCTCATCGTATGGAATACCGGTTCCAGATTTTATCAATACTACATCCCATCCATTGCTCCAATGATGACTCTCTATAAATCCCGCAAGTGCCCTACCATTGAAACTCAAATGCCATGGATTTGTCTCGAAATCTAGCAATAATTGAGCAATATTATCACCAGGAACATTTTTCCAGTAATAATGTCCTCTCGTACGCTCTTCATCAAAAAATCTATCTCCAATACTACTCAATGAATTTACAAAATTCTTGAATGCTATCTCATTTGAAGCTAAAATATTTTTTGATGCTTTTAATCTAGGTGTCTCAAGTAAATTTCCAGAGACTGTAACAGGACACGTCAAATCAGTTGCTGTACGCATTTTGTTTCGTGCGGTCACGATTAATGCGCCAGGATCTTGTCGAACTTTCAGGCCAAAGTCTCTAGGAGTTTGATTCGCGTTTCTCATTTTCGAGATTTCTTCCTTAAGTTCAGCTGTTGCTCTAGTAATTTGTCCGTACCAATCGATTGCTTCTGGTGTCATCCATACCTTTGCAACATCCCCATAGTTTGGTCTATATCCGAACCAACGTCCCATCTGCAACAAAGTATCATACATCTTTGTATTACGATGGAAATATGTTACGCCTAGGCTCTCTAATGTCAACCCTCTAGACATACTATTTCCACCTACTGCAATCACTCGTAAACCATCATTCTTATGATTAAAATAGTCTAAGCTTGCAGCACCAGTTTTCATATTTACCGCACGAACTTCAATAGGGGAAATTGCTTTATGCAAATAATTTTTAAGCAAGTTTTCCCATTCTATTCCCACAATTCCGCTCAAATGATACTTGTCCCAAACAGCATGCATTGCTTTTATGTTTCTGATTTTTTCACTTTGAGAAAGTGGTAATTTTGCATAGTTTCTGACATCCGATTTTACCTGATCTAACCAAACATTCAGCATTTCTTGTATCTGATTTTGAACATTGGTATAAAGGCTTATATGTATCATCATAGATCTATGTTCTGTAAGATCACCTCTATAGTCACGAATTGCGTTTAGCAACAAGAAATAATATGCGGCTTCATATAGATCCTCTGGTAAATATTCTACCACAAAGTCTTTTTTATGTTTCGGAGGGAAGCACGCTTCTAACTCTTCTATATCAATCTCTTGGAGCATGTGATCGCTATCAGAATTTTCACCAAATATCCTATCAGCGCCAATATAATTAGTAGGAGCAGACAGCGCATAAATAAAATCAGCTGGAAAGAGATCATCGTCTTTTTCCGGATCAATAAAAATATTTGCAAAAGGCGTTGCTGTAATACCTAAATAAGTAGTTTTACTAAATAAATTCAATAAACGTCTGATACAGTCATTAATTGCAGCAGGCTGAGAATCTTCGTCTTTCGTATTAACTGATGCGTTGTCAGCCTCATCATCAATTAGCATAAGTGGAAGATCAATCTGTCCAGCGGCATTTTGCGTATTATTATCTGACAGCCACTTAATTAAGTTATTCAAAATCCTTTTATTCTTCTTCACCACTAAAATAACAGGACAATTAACATTTTCGATGCCCAAATTATTGTTTCTAAGAATACCGCTATCAAAATCTTTAGTTACAGAAGTAAACGCAACGATTTTTTTATCTGTTCCATATCTTCCTACTCCGACCGGCTGATTCTTTATACCCTGTTCAGCTTTAGGATCCAGATAATATTCGCTCTTTCTTCCGGTGCATTCGGCATCTAATCTTTCTTGTGTTTGCTTACGTAAGTTCTCCTGCATACCAGCTAAAACAATAATAATTCGATAACCAGTATCTGCTGCTTTATTGCAAATAGCTGTGTAATTAGCCGTTTTACCAGACTGCACGTCACCAAGCACCAGCCCTTTTATTGCAAAATGATCTTCTGATGGATCGCCACATAAATCTAATATTTCATCAGAAACTTTTCCTAGATTTGTTGTAACTCTTGGATTCCAATGTTTAATTTCTTCCAGATACTTCTTGTATCTATTCCAAAAGAAGAAATCGAAATCTGCTCTCTTGGAAGGCAACCAGGACTGATGCCCGTTATTACGATCGTTAATATATACTCCTACATCCATCCGGATGACTAATGATTGCTTGAGTCTAGAAATTATCTCTGCGAATTCATCATCTGAAACCGGCATAATAGGTGCATTTGTATTTCTTAATAAAGTTGCTTTCTCCAAAAATTCATCTTCTGTAGGTGGAACTTCCTTATAAAGATTGTTAACAACTGCAGAGATTAAACTTTCTAATTGTTCTACATTTGGATTAATCATTTTTTAAAATCTCCTCCTTAAGTTTCTCTACTATATCGAGATGTGACGAATATGGATAAATAAAAGCAATGGCATCAAGCAGATTACATTTTTCTTGCTTGTCAGCACACATCGTAATCATTTCCTGTAGTGATTTTACTATTTCTACATCTGACTGCTCATTATCATTGGTAATTTGCTCATCATTATTCAAATCCACATATAATTGATTAAGAGGCAATCCCATCTCAATCTGTTGCAACAATGCATTTAATGACACCTCTATATTGGGATGTACTTTAATCATTTGTTGCACAAGTGGATGCTCGCGATTAACTTCATAATAAAATCCGCCTTGCTTATTTTTCATGCGATTCCAAACGTGAGTTTCTTTATCACTTATTTCCTTTTTACCTCTGAAAGTCCACGTTCTTTTGCTCCGTTCAGCAATTTGATTAATAATTATCTCCAAATTCTTTCTAACTTCTGCTGGAGGCAATGCAGACGATTTCTTTATGTCTAGAGTCCACAGATCATCTAATGTGTTTGGGATATCAACACGGATTCTGGCAAGTTTTGATAAGTCTCCTTGCCTCATCATTCTGAACCAAGTACCCCAAACCAACAATCTTTTGTTTCTGTATACATAAAACCCTTGTTGTTTTCGAAGTCCATCCTTCCCACCAAGCATTTTAATTTCATCTGATGTCAGATTAGATATGTGAGGAAGAATATACGGTCTCACTAATATCTTATTGCTCTGAATAACTAATGTTTCATCATCCATGGCTTGAACACTTTTCTCAGTCAAAAATGGGTCAATTCCTTTAATTTTTTCTCCGTTAATTGACAGTTTAAGTTTTGTGTTCCCTGATTCACCCGCTAAATATCTGTGGTAAACAAGAGAAAGATGATCTCTGACCCTATCAATTTTACGTCCTAACGATAGTTCAAAATTAATCTCACCAGCCTTGAGACGATCTAGTTTTTGCCAGACTACTAATGTTCCTGATTCGTTTTTTATCAATTCGTCAACCTGAGGTATTTGCTGAATATCTTCTTCATCAAGAATGTTTAAAGACCAATCTCCTACTTCTGTAACATGATCTATATCCCATTGACGTCCCTCCAAATTATCTCCTTGCTTAGAAATAACAGTCATACATCTACACTGAGATAAAGACGCTGTTTTTAATCCCAAGCCAAAACGCCCTAAATCTTTTTTATCCCTTTCTTCTGTCGGATTCTTACTTCCGTATTGCATAGCAATATCGATTTCTTCCTCTGCCATTCCTTTTCCATTATCAAGAATTGCAATATATGCACCATCTATCGGGAAAAAATATATATCAACATTTTTTGCGTTTGCTGCAATACTGTTATCAATAATATCAGCCACTGCTGCCTCAAGTGAATATCCTATAGCCCTTGTTGACTCGATTAAAGTAGGCGCATAGGGTGGCAAGCTTTTTGTTTTCATCTTTTACAGTTCCTTTCTCAAACATTCTGATAGATGCCTTGTAATTAATCACCTGAATTGTCGTCCGCAGAATTATCTGGAACAACTTCAACAATATCTGAGATATCGCAATTCAAATACTCACAGATTTTCAAAAGAACATCCGTTGTGATATTTGCACCCTTACCAAGCTTTGCTATTGATGCTGAACTAACACCTGCTTTCTTCGCAAGCTCGGTTTTTTTCATATCTTGTTCTACCAGTTTTACCCATAACTTTTTATATGATAATTTCATTCTGTCTCCTTTGGGAGGTCCTTCCTCCAGCTTGGCATAAATCCGTAGATATGGCCATTCTTCTCATCTTTATGATATGTAGTAACTTTTGCACCTAATGCTTCTAAATTCATGTCAGGCATTACGTTAAGGTTATCGACAATGATGATTTGTCCGTCACCTTTATGCTTGAAAAAATAGCTATACAGTCCATTTTTTAATGTTTTACCCTGAATTCCATCTTCATTTTCATCAAAACCAAGTAGCGGTGTATCAATCATCGAAATTCCCGGTTTAATATAAACATCGTCATCATTGAAATAGGCATACAACATCAACGCAATTACTGAATTCAAGAAAAAACAATAACCTTTTCCTTGGTCTTCTTCTTTGGATACTCCATCCATCAAAATATCAAAGTTTTTGAAGTCCCAACTGGCATAACCGGCTTGAAAATTACATTCTTTGAGAATTGAATTCAGAAGGTCATTGAATCCTGTACCTACCAATTCCTCAAATTCCTTTTTTGCATGGTATAGTGGTAGGTTCTTTTTCTTTTGAAGTTCTTCAACCATCTTTTTACATAGAATTTCAAGCTGCTCATTTACAAAATCAATACCTGATTGAAGTTTTGTATAGTCACAATATCTTTGAAGATTTGTTCTGTAATCATTCATCTTCAAAGTTCTTTGAGCTATTGCTTCAGATATCTCATTTCGTCTATCCGATAATTCTGTGATGCTACTACTAATATCTTTTTGTTCTTCACTAGCACTATTTTCTGTTGCTACAATGACTGATATTTCAGATACAATTCTCTTTGTTTCTCTTTAAATTGCTTCTATATAACTTTCATCATGATGTTCAACCGGCCCCCGCAAAAAGGAGAAGTGTCATTAGCAACTATTCCTTTAACAACAACTTCGCCTCTTGCTATAAAGTCTAAACGTTGCAAATCTGCTTTGTATTGACTTGTCAACGATTTGTATCTGTCAATCAAGACCTTACAATTAGCATCTTCCTGCTGATACTCGGATATCTGCCTTACTGCTGCGGAGTTTTCCTCCATCAGTTCTGAAAGTTCCTGTTGCAGTATTGCTATTTCCTCAGTCAGAACCATCATTTCCGAATCAATATCGACGCTTTCCAATTCTTCAAGCTTCATAATATAGCTAACTTTTTTATCAGCTAAAGCAGCAGCCTGTCCTTCGATGTACTCTACAACGGCTTTTTTCTTTTCTGTCGCCACTTCTGGCTTAAAAATTTCATTAATTCCTTCCTTATAGTCTACGGTCAATAGATAATATAGTGAAGCAATTAATTCTGTTTCATATATTGAATCATTTATGACCAGCGAACTAGATTTATCAATTTCGTCCTCATCTACAAAAAACACATTTGATATATTTGTCCATGAAATTCACTCACGGGCATATCTTGAGATGGTTTCTTCAAGGCCAATAATACGTAGCCATAAATCATTTAGATATAGTGGACTCTTTCCTTGATAATTTGTATCGTAAATTCCACCTTCTACCTCTGGATGCTCACATTCTACTTCTGCATGATTATCATTGAGTTTTCGTCGTATTGTTACATTTCCATATCTTTTTGTAATAAAAACACCTTCTATGTCCGAATATCCAGTAAGCGGAGAAAAAGGATTCTTATCTGAGCTAAAAAGATAGTAGATACATTTCAATATCCATGTTTTACCTGTATTGGACCTACCTTGAGTAACATTGACACCATCAGCAAATTCAAGGATACCATCTATTTACCTACTCCAGATACTCGGAGCTACTTTATTCTAAAAGACTGCATCCTCATGCCTCCTTCGATTCTGTAGCTATTTTGCTTATATATTTCAAAATATCTTCGTCTGATATTCGTGCAAACTTTCTAGTAACAATTTTTTTCCCAAGCATATAAGACTTTACATAGGGTGATTGAATCGCCGCAATTATTTTTTTCCTCTGTCATTAAGAGAATAGGGGAATCCATCCTGTCCTTGCTCAACATCTACATATGCATTCTTAACGGCAAGTTTTATTGCTTCTACAATTTTTTCTCTCTTATTTGTAAATTCTGCAAATCCAAATTCATTATTTCCATGTAGATTACTATCTAAGACCTTGCATTTGTTGCCGTAGATACAAATAAAATCGAGTGCTGTTGATCTATCACTATTTGCCGGTGCGTTTAACACTCTCATAAATAACAATATTCTCAAATGTTGTATTAAAAACTTTATTCTTCGTATGGGTCCACCCACGACTTAATCGTCTCATCATTCACCAAAATATGGACTATTCCAAGCCTTTCTAAATTTCAAATTAGATTTTTTATCAGCATTAATTTTGATTTAGACAATTCTATATCCGATACTTTTTTAAGCACTTCAAGTAGTCTTCTATATCCTGTATTAAAATCATCATAATAAGTAGTTTTAGTTCCTCCGAATGTATCTTCTTTCAGAATGTCAAACCGGTTCTCTCCATCCTCATAAACTTCACTAATTGACCGTTGTATACTTTATGCGCTTAAATAGGCTTTTCTCTGGTCATAGAAGTTCACCTGATATTTGCGAGACAAACTTGAAATGTCATCTACATCAACCTTATCTTTTGAAAGAGCTTCAGCATATGCGCCACACAAAGCGGAAATATAGCCAGATTCAAAATCATAAATCTGAGACTCATCCAGATGAATTGGTAGTTCTATTGTCTCTCCATCAATAACCAATTTCCCATTTTTAAAAAAAATTCTATTTTTCGCCAAGTTCTTAATGCTAGGTTTTGCATCATGGATAGTCAGGACAATATTAACATCATGAATTCCTTTTGCCAGTACATGAAAAATCTGATTCATAATATCTTGCATCGCTGAGCCTATCTCATTTATTTCTACAAGAATTCCTTTTTTATATAAGAAATCTTGTATATGCTCCTTATCAGCTTCGAAAAGTTCATCAATCTCCTCAGTAAAATCAGCACCGTCAAATCTACTACAGATTAACCCTGCTCTAGCCTTAGAAATGAATTTTCACCTTAATAAATTTGGTCTTGCATATTTAAGGACATTCCACTTGCTAGTGGATTGAACTTATCGTTCAAGGCCATTTTTTCTTCTTCGTCAGTCATCGGTTGGCGCAGAACCTCTCCAACAAGTTGCACAACAAACACTCCTGCTCGTTCTGTTGGTGCCAAAAAATCTTTTAATTCTCCAGCCACTTCATGAAAATACACTACGCCTTACCTCCTTTGACCTAACAGGTCAAACTGCGGTCATCCACAGTCAAATTCAAAAATATCGAATCCAATATAATAAAACCATGATTTATGTATTGCATAATCCTTTTGCAATTATAACACATTTTTCGCCGTTTTACAATCCTATGCTCGTTATTGTTTATAAATAATTTGCGAACGTAAATTTTTTCTTATTTATGATTGTAAAACATCTGCCCTGAGCAAGGCGTAAAACTACTTTCTTGAACATCAGCTCACCAACTTCGTGGCCACGTGTTGTGTTCGTAGTTCATGAACAAGAAAACATTATCAATAGAGTGCCAGCTTACGAACGGCTGGTCACCGGAAAGAAGCGGAGAAATCCGCACGAGGTGACCAATCTTATGAAGAACACTGGCAACCATAACGGTTATCTCCGCTTCGAACATGAAGCCAACGGAGGTAAAAAGTTATGGCAAACGATGAAAATCAGAGTTAATCAAAGCAGTATCGTATCTACATCAAAGAAGCCAATCGCTGGGTGGATGTCAGCAAAAAATTCTATACAGACTACTACCGCGACTCTTC
>NZ_ADJN01000020.1:0-8013 GCF_000178095.1 Peptostreptococcus anaerobius 653-L
AAACCTTACTTTCTTTTGGCCCCTTATATCTGATTTCTTGTAGATAATTATGCTCTTGAAGTTTTCAAATCCATAGTCAAGCAGGAATCTTGAATCGTGGTAGAGACTGCCACTTGGAGCAAAGAAAACTCCAGAAATCATCCTAATTTTGTTCTTTGTTCCTGTAGCTACTAGACAGTTTCCAGCATCATCAGTATATCCAGTCTTTATACCATCTACAACATCATATTTCATAGGTATATCCTTGCCATTGTAGTTCATCTGCATATTTGAATTTAGGAACTTGTTGCTATTGTAGAGTTCCCTATCCAATTTTATTTCATTTGATTTTTTGAAAGTTACAGATTTTTTTGCAACGATAGACTTAATAATATCATTTCCATATGCTATTCTTGCCATATTTGTCATTTCTTCAGCAGTTGTGTAGTGGTCTGTATCTGGTAGACCATGAGGATTGTTGAAGTGAGTGTGATTGAATCCAAATTTTTTGGCCTCAGAATTCATAAAGTCTATGAACTTCCTCTCATCACCACCACCATAATGCCTTGCTAGTACATACGCTACATCATTTGATGAATGTATTAAAAGAGACTCTAATAATTGTCTCGTTGTAAAGACTTCTCCTTCTTCTAGGTACATAGAAGAACCTTCTATCTCAGGCATAGTACCTATTTTAATTTTTTCGTTTAGGTCCTGACACTTTTGTAGAACGCAGTAGGCAGTCCATATCTTTGTTGTTGAAGCTGGATATATTTTTTGGTCTGCATTCTTTTTATATATTATCTTCCCTGATTCATAGTCCATAAGTACCATGTATTTAGACTTGAGTGAGTTGAAATCTTCTTTACCTTCAGCTAGTACACCTGACGTAAAATATGTAAGTATTCCCGTCGACAGTACAAGAGCAGCGAAAATTGAATTAATTTTTTTAATCTTCATATTCTGCAGTGATGTATTTTATAATACATCCTTCCTCCTTTTTAGTCATTTACTATTCTCATACCTTTTAGTATAGCATATTATTGCTAAATAAAGAAGATAATTAATTTCTAGTTTAAAAATTTATGATACTTGCCTAATATATTATGAGTTGGGAAGATAGGTGAACTAGTAAAATAGAGGATTGGATAGGTCCTTAAAAAGGACTTAATCTATCAAGAAAGAGTATTAAGATGTAGACATACTTAATGGGAGGTAGGAATGTTATCAGAAAAGATAAAATCTATTTTAAGTCATGCAGACAAGAAAAAACTATTTATAACAGGGGCTGTACTTTTAGCTATTATTTATAGATTGGTTTTTGCAGGTGGTATGGGAATATTGGGTCAAAAATACGAACTAGAATCATCAAATACAAATCAGGAATCGGAATTTATCGACAAGGAAAGTCAAGTTAGCAACCAAGCAAATCAAGGTGGATTTTCCCTTGATAAGGAGGAATCAAAGCCTAAAAAGATAAAGGTCTACATAACAGGAGCTGTGGCAAGTCCGGGAGTTATATGTCTTGATTCGGATAAGAGGTTGGACGATGCTATACGTATGGCAGGAGGCCTACTTGAAAAGGCGGATTTAAATAGGATAAACTTGGCTATGAACCTAGAGGATTCACAGCACTATATGATACCCTATATTGGTCAAGACGATAGTGCTGGTATTAATCAAGCCAATCAAACAAATCAAGGGCAAGCTGGTATGTCCCCAAATAATCAGTCTCAGTCCCCTAATCCTAGTTCTTCAGGAAAAATAAATATAAATACAGCTGATCAGACCAAGCTTGAAGAGATACCGGGTGTAGGACCAGCTACTGCTAAGAAAATTATCGACTACAGACAGACCAGTGGTGGCTTTAAAAGTATAGAGGATATCAAAAATGTAACAGGCATAGGGGACAAGAAGTTTGAGAATATGAAGGATTCTATAGATATTAAATAAAAATAGTTATGATAGAAAACACAGATAGGTTGTTTGTGGTTATTAGTAAATATATATGATATAATTATAGGGTGTAGTCTAAGTGAATGCTTGGTTACACCTTGTTGAAGTTCAAATAAATATATGTAAACGGAGGTATTACTATGTTACTTATAAATAAAGAAGAAATAAAGAAAATATTTACTATGAAGGACGCAATTGAAGCAGATAAATTAGCATTTTCAATATTTTCTAAAGGTGGATCTATATCACCTCTTAGGACTAACATAGAATCAAAGGGTGCAAAAGGAAATATACTATATATGCCGGGTTATATAGACAAAATAGGGGTATCAGGTTTAAAGATAGTATCTGTATTTCCGGACAATCCAAAGATTGGTCTAGCATCTACTCCTGGAACAATTTTATTGGTAGACGACAAGACAGGTATGGTATCTTGTGTATTGGATGGAACTTATGTTACTGAAATAAGGACAGGTGCAGCAACAGGTGCAGCCGTAAGCCTACTTGCTAGGAAGGGGTCTAAAAAGGCTGCCCTTATAGGAAGTGGTGGTCAGGCTGAATCTCAGTTTGATGCTATTGTAACAGCCTGTGAGACAGTAGAGGAAGTAAGGATATATTCAAGAACGAGAGAAAATAGAGAAAAATTTGCAGCTAAGATGGCAGAAAAGTATAAGGGGAAAGTAAGGGTTATGGCATCAACTAGTCCTGAGGAGGCAATAGACGATGCAGACATTATAGCCCTAGCTACCACTTCCAAAGAGGCCATTATTGATGGCAAGCTCCTAAAAAAGGGTGCCTTGGTTTCGGGTGTTGGATCATATATGCCTAATATGCATGAAATAGATGAAGAAACCCTAGTGAGGGCGAGCAAGATATACTTTGACTCAAAGGATGCTGTCCTTTCTGAGGCAGGTTGTATTATAACACCACTTGAAAAGGGAACTATCACAGAGGAAGATTTCACTGGTGATTTGGGAGACTTGATCAATGGAGATATAGTTGGTAGAGAAAATGACGAAGAGATAATTGTTTTCAAGTCTGTTGGTATCAGTACTCAGGATATTACAACTGGTAAGATGATATATGACAAGGCTCTTGAAAACAAGGTAGGATATGAATGGTAAGGTAATAAAATGGCAAAAGAATATAAGAAATTAACAGAAATGACAAAGGCTGGAGGCTGAGCAGCTAAGATTGGACCAGAGGATCTGGCTATAGTACTTGCAAAGCTTCCAAAAAACGATAGTGATAAATTGGATAATTTATTGGTGGGACTTGATACATCAGATGATGCGGCTATATACAAACTAACAGACGATATAGCCTTGATACAGACACTGGACTTTTTCACTCCTATGGTGGATGATCCGTATACATTTGGACAGATAGCAGCAGCCAATGCCCTATCAGATGTATACGCTATGGGTGGTGAACCTACAGTAGCTATGAATATAGTATGTTTCCCTTCTTGCCACGATATGAATGTATTGGGTGAGATATTAAGAGGTGGTTTTGACAAGGTAAAAGAATCGGGCTGTCTTTTGGTAGGTGGTCACACAGTTGACGACCAAGAACCTAAATATGGCCTATCTGTGTCAGGCACAGTCCACCCAGACAAGGTGCTTGCCAATTCAACTGCTAAGGTTGGAGACAAGCTGATACTTACAAAGCCTATAGGTGCAGGTATTATGAACACTGCTATGAAGGTAGGCCTAGTTGACAAGGAATCATCTGACTATGTTGTAGACTGCATGACCCACTTGAATATGTATGCTGCTAGGTCATTCAAGAAGTACAAGATAAATGCAGCAACAGATATTACAGGTTTTGGAATGATGGGCCACAGTATAGAGGTTGCCAAGGCATCTGGAGTTACTATCAAGTTGGATTCAAAGAAGATACCTATGTTAAAGGGAGTTGTTGAGTTTGCAAAGATTGGGATAATACCAGAGGGAGCCTACAAGAATATGGGTTATGCCCAGGATGACTCATATATAGACCCAAGCGTACCAGAGGCTATATCAGACGTTCTTCATGATCCACAGACATCAGGAGGGCTTTTGGTATCTGTACCAGCAGACATAGCTGAGGAAGTTGCTGCTGATATGTTGGCCAATGGCTCATTTACTGCTGAGATAGTAGGAGAAGTTATAGAAAAACAAGAAAAATATCTTGAAGTTTATTAGAAAATTATTTCAATATACACATTTTTCTATGTATGCTTTTTGATATAATAATAGATATAAAATAGTAAAAGGGTTGGAGTATATTAGTATGAAGAAAAAGAAAGATTTATTTGCGATACTTCCATCAATTGATGAGGTATTGAATGATGAAAGAATAATAGAATTATGTGGTATATTACCGAGGTCTATTGTCCTAGATTCTATAAGGTCTAGTGTGGATAAATATAGGTCTCAGATTATCAAATTAGATGAAGATAAATTAGACGGTTTTGAATTGAGCCAAGAGATGATAATTATCGATAGTATCAATTTGGCGAATAAGTCTTATGAGCTATCTATCAAGGGGGTTATAAATGCTACAGGTATCGTAGTCCATACCAACTTGGGTAGGTCTCTTCTTAGTGAGGCGGTAAGAGATGAACTATGGTCAGTTGCATCTAGGTACTCTAACTTGGAGTATGATATCGAAAAGGGTAAAAGAGGTTCAAGATATGACCACCTTACCAATATGATTAAAAGGTTGACTGGTGCTGAAGATGTCTTGGTAGTAAACAACAATGCAGCTGCTGTAATGTTGGTGCTTTCTACCATGGCAAAGGGTGGAGAGGCTATAGTTTCCAGAGGGGAGCTAGTAGAGGTTGGAGGTTCCTTTAGGATTCCTTCAATCATGGCCCTATCTGGTGCTGACCTAGTAGAGGTGGGTTCAACTAACAAGACCCACCTAGATGACTACAAGGGTGCTATCACAGAAAACACTAAGGTCCTTATGAAGGTCCATACTAGTAACTACAGGATTATGGGCTTTACTGAGTCGGTATCTTTAGAAGACATGAGAAAACTAGGTGACGAGTACGATATTCCAGTGGTTGAAGACCTTGGAAGTGGAGTATTTGTCGATCTTACAAAGTTTGGAATATCTTACGAACCAACTATCCTAGATTCTATCAACAAGGGGGTTGATGTTGTCAGCTTCAGTGGAGACAAGATGCTAGGTGGACCTCAGGCAGGTATAATAGTAGGTAAAAAGAAGTATATAGAAAAGATGAAAAAGAACCAGCTGACAAGGGCTCTTAGGGTAGATAAGATGACTATTGCAACTCTTGAAGCAAGTCTTAGGTTGTACCTTGACGAAGAGAGGGCTATAAGAGAGATACCTACTCTTAGGATGCTATCTTATACATCTGATGAACTAAAAGAAAATGCTGAGAGGCTTTGTGAAACGATAAAAAATAGATTGGTTGGAGTTTCTGGTCTAGACCTATGGGTTGAACCATGCAAGGGTCAAGTAGGTGGAGGTTCTATGCCTACAGAAGAACTTGATTCTTATTCGGTAGCTATCAGGTCAAAAAATATGGGAGTGGCAAGGATTGAAGAAGGGCTAAGGCTTTCTAAGTCCCATATTATAGCTAGGGTATACGATGACAAGTATATACTAGATGTTAGGACTATATTTGAAGACCAATTTGAAAATATTGCCGATGAATTATTGAGTCTGATGGGAGGTAACTAGTATGAAGCATATAGTGGTTGGAACTGCAGGCCATATAGACCATGGTAAGACTAGCCTTATAAAAGCCTTGACTGGTAGAGAAACTGATACCCTAGACGAAGAGAAGAAGAGGGGCATATCCATAAATCTTGGATTTACATATTTTGACCTACCATCAGGTAAGTCTGTTGGTATAGTAGACGTACCAGGTCACGAAAAATTTATAAAGAATATGCTTGCTGGTGCATCTGGTCTTGATATGGTTGTCTTGGTTGTTGCCGCTGATGAGGGTATGATGCCACAGACTATAGAGCATATAGATATACTTTCCTATTTAAATATAAAAAATGGTTTGGTTGTAATGACCAAGTGCGATATGGTAGATGATGAAATGCTGGAACTGGCAGAGGAGGATATAAAGGAAGGTCTTGTTGGTACTTTCCTTGAAGGATCCAAGGTCATAAAGGTAGATTCCTTATCTAAAAGAGGCATAGATGACCTTATTAAAGAACTTGATATAATGACTGAAGAGGTAGAAGAAAAGAATACAAGTCTACCTGCTAGGTTGAATGTAGATAGGGTATTTTCTGTAAAGGGGTTTGGGACTGTTGTCACAGGAACTATCATAGAGGGTAAGATATCTGTAAATGATGACCTGCAAATATATCCTAGCAATAAAAAAGCGACAGTTAGGTCTATACAGGTACATGGATCTAATGTTGATACTGCATATGCAGGTCAGAGAACAGCTATCAACCTGTCAAATATAAAGGTTACAGACATAGATAGGGGTTATATAATAGCAGCTCCTGATTCAATGCTTGATTCTATGATGCTAGATGTAAAAATCAAGCTCTTGAAACATGATAACTGTAAACTGGAAAATTGGGATAGGTTAAAACTATACCACGGTACAAGAGAGATATTGTGTAGAGCTGTACCTCTAGAAAAGGAAAGCATGAAGCCTGGAGAAGAGGGCTATGTCCAGCTAAGACTCGAAGAAAAGATAGTCTGCAAAAAGCTAGACCCATTTGTAATAAGGACATACTCACCTATGGATACTATAGGTGGTGGTATCATTGTAGATGTTGCCAATGTCAAGCATGGTATAAATAAGCACACACCAAAGGTTATAGAAGAGTTAAAAATCAAAGAATCTGGTAATCCTAAGGATATACTTGATATATATTTAAGGTTAAACTCTTTCAAATTTCCTAAAATAGAGGACATGATGTCTTATGTAGGAGTCAACAAGTCTATTATAGAAGACTTGATCAAAGACTTAGAGGAAGAAAAAAAGATAGTGGACATCAACGGAAAGAAGGTTCATGTTGAGTATCTAGAACTTTTGGAGAATAAACTTATAAGGATATTAGAAGTCTATCATAAGGAAAACTCCCTAAGAGAGGGTATGCCAAAGCAAGAAGCAGGTAGTAAGGTAGAGTCTACATTTAAGGCCAAGGATATAGATGCATTTTTAGACTGTCTTGTTGCTAGGGGTTCTGTAAAGATGGTATCCAACCTAGTCTCGCTAAAGGACTTTAAGGTTGAGAAAAATTCAGATGATATTGCCATACAAAAGAACATTAATAGCAAGCTTCTAAAGATGGGTTTCTCAGATATATTGACTATCGAGGAACTTGCAGAAGGTGACAAGAGAAGAAAACAAGTCATAGATTCCATGATAGGCACAGATCTTGTACTATTGGGTGAAGAATACCTTATGTCTATGGAACTTTATAAGAAGGCTATAGATAGGGTTAAGAATTTTATAGGCAAGTCAGGACCTATGGCAATAGCAGACTTTAGGGATATGATGGGGTCAAGTAGAAAGATATCCATGCTTATACTTGAAAACTTCGACAAGGAAAAGATTACTAAGAGGGTAGAGAATAAGAGAGTTCTATATTAAATTGGAGTTATGAATTTTTATATTGAATACCAGTGATATAGCGTAAAATACTGAAGATGGAGAGTAAACCATCTTCGGTATTTTTTATTTAAAATATTCTTTTACAGGAGGACCACAATGAATCAACTTAATTTTAACTATGAAAGAGGAGGAATTTACGCCATGATCAAATTAGGTTACTCAATATCCTCTATTCCATGTCGTTCCGTTTACCAGACTATGGTATAGATAGAGCAACCCTATAAGATCATATCAACCAATTAGCACAAAAAGCTAGTACCGATCCTAAGTATCTCATTTTCCAACCAGAAGGTGTCCAATTTTATAATAAAAATGATGAATTGCTAACTTATTATATCAATAAGCTTCAACAAACAAACCCTTAACACAAGAAGACCTCATTGTTAAAGAACTGATTTGTCAAAACAAATTACGGCGATTTTGAAGTCATTCTATGTAGCGTGTAATTATAAAAGATGGATAATAGCGCC
>NZ_ADJN01000019.1:0-21272 GCF_000178095.1 Peptostreptococcus anaerobius 653-L
AGTAAAGCTTTGCGTACCTTGACTTAGTTCATTTTAATTTTCACAATAGCAGGCTGTATTTTTGAAATACTCTTCTACAACTTCATTTGGACTTTTAAATTTTAAACTTGTTTTTGCCGTACTATTATATCTTCTTTCATGCTTGCCACCTGATTTATCAGATCTTTTTCGCTAGTAAATACTTTTCGATTATATAAAATCTTACCATCTTCCCTATTACTTCTTTCTACTTTTCCATTTTGCCATGGTTAATATGGTCTTGTTCGTTTAATCGTGATACCAAGATTGTAAGCAACTTTTTCAAATGCATTCTCTTTGCTTGTTTTGTCATCATCATTAAATTTACAATATAGATCAATATTTTCTGTAAAGCTCAACTTATAATCATCATTAAAATCTTTAATTATTTTTTCGTTAACATTCCTGAGACTTCCACAAAATTATTTTGTAATTTTATTTCTACATTTTACCTGGAATCTGAAATTTTATAACCTAGTGGATTGATTTCTGCATGAGGATAATCCTTTTTCAAATCCTCTGTACTTGCATTGCTTTGACAAATGATAAGTCGAGTATTATCAAGAATGTACTTTCCATCATGTCATCGTGTGGTGTTCAATCTTTGGCCATACAGACTCCTTTCATATTTTTATAACTTTTTTCGTGGAGTATTAGTATTCCCTGTGAATATATTATAGAGAGGCGTTTGAAATACTAGTTAGTCTATCTGCGAGTTTTCCCTATTTATTGATCGCAATAGAAATGGAAAAGTAGAGATTTTAACTCCCCTTTTATAAAATTGACATTCTAAAGAAATAATAGTATAATATCTTTAGATTAAAGGGGGTGTTATTATGCCAAACATTAAATCAAGTACAGATTTACGAAATAATTACAATGAAATCTCTTCGTTTTGCCATGAAACAGGCGAACCTATCTTTATTACCAAAAATGGCCGTGGAGACCTTGCTGTTATGAGCATTAATTTATTCAATAAAATCATGGGAAAATATGAGCTGTATCAACTTCTAGAGCAAAGTGAATCTGATTTCACAAACGGTCGTACCCTAACTTTTGATGACTCCATGAAAAGTTTAAGGGAGGGACTAAAAAATGGAACACTATAAGATACTTGTTTCCGAGACCTATCACAGAGACCTAAAAGGTATAATCCATTATATTTTCTACAATTTTGATGCACCATTCACTGCATCTGATTTACTTGACGAGATAGAATCTACTGTTTCTAGTCTATCTACCATGCCTCATCGCTATGGATTGGTGGATGATGCCTATCTACGCCATAAAGAGTTTAGAAAATGTCTTGTTAAGAATTACATCATTTTCTATAAAGTTCATGAAGAAAGTAAAACTGTAATGGTTCATCGAATTCTTCATGCAAGACAAAATTTGATTGATATTCTGTAAAATAGCCATTCCACTCGGTGTGGCTATTTTTTACATATACTCCATAGAAGTCTAATTTACAGAAAAAATTACATACACTCTATAATGATTCTGTTCTTTAAGGAGAGTCTAAGACTCTCACTACTTTGATACAATTTAATGTGCTAATTTACGAATGATTATTTTATGCTTTTGAACACCATCTTGCACATTCATTAAAAGGTATAAAAAATAGACGATATAGCTATTGCATATCGTCTAAATTCTAATGTTAATACTATTTCATTTCATTTTCTTCTAGGTCTTTTAATGTTATACCGTTTTCAGTTTTCCAATGTGTTTTCCCATTTGCGTTAGTTCCTAGAACAAAGGCAGCTGCGTAGGATGGACTGTTGAATAAATAGTCCTTGCTTATTCTACCATCAATAATCTCATTTTTATTTATGCATTCCTTTCTAAGTTCTTTAATTGATTTTGGAATGGCAGTGGAATCTATAGTTTCTATCATGCTATCTTTTAATACAACAAAACCCTCATCTGTTCTTTTACATTTTGCTTCTATCTGTCTATTTGACTTACCACTTTTTCTTGAAAGATAGAAAATTGACTCTTTGTCATTATTATTTTCATATTTTTCTTTTGTATCTTTATCGACTATAGGAACGAATATTTTATATCCCAAGACACCAAGTACCATTTTTGAATACTCTACAAAATCTTCCAACTCTGATTCTTTTTCTTCGGTTACATTTCCAGGGTTTGGATCATTTCCATTTCTTACTTTGTACCTATCTACATCGATAGCCATGTTAGTGAATTTATTCTCTAAATAAGAAATTTCTGTTGGCCCAAATGAGTTATTTTGTGTGGTTAACATGACTGCATCTGAAAAATAAATTTCATCTTTTAAGTGTTCTGATACCCTAAATAAAACTCCCTCGCCATTTTTTCTTATTCCTGCTTGACCGATATACACTTCGTCATCCCCGTCATCGTTCTTGCCAAATAAAAAATATACTCCACTTTGCTTTAAATCTAGTCTATCCTTACATTTATCAAGATACGTTCTTGGAATTTTATATGCAATGCCTGTCCAATTAGATAAAGTACACTTTATTCTTCCCGTTACTTCTCCATCCATTAAAAAAAGATTAAAATTTTTACTATTGTTCATTTTGTACGCCTCTATTTTCTTGTCATCAATACGACACTCTCACAATGTGGCGTATTCGGGAATAAATCCATCAACTCCAACTTGTCCAACTTATAGCCCCTATCCTCAAACTCTACGACATTCTCAACTAGTGACCTTGGGTTACAGCTGACATATACTATTTCCTTGGCTCCAAACTCAGCTATATCCTTCACTCCATTACCCAATATTCCTGCTCTTGGCGGGTCTACTATGATCAGCTCCGGCTTTTCTGGAAGTGAGCTGACAACCTTGGCAACGTCTCCTGCTATAAACTCACAGTTGTCAAGATTATTAAGGACTGCATTTTGGTTGGCTGCAACAACTGCTTCTTCGACCAATTCAATTCCGTATACTTTCTTGGCAGTCTTTGCCATCAGCTGGCCTATAGTGCCTGTCCCACTATATAGGTCAAATACAACCTTGCCATGGCCCCTGTCTCCTGCGAACTTTCTTGCTATAGTATACAGGGCCTCTGCTCCCTTGGTATTAGTCTGGAAGAATGAAAATGGAGAAACCTTAAACCTAAGTCCTAGGACTTCTTCATAGAAGTAATCTCTTCCGTATAATATTCTCATCTCGTCACACTGGACTGCATCTGCAAGTCCATCATTTATAGTGTGTAAAACTCCTACAAGTTCACTATCTAGGTCAAGCCCCAATAAAAACTCCTTGTATTCATCCATATTGTAGTCTAGCTGAGAAGAAGTGACTATATTGACCATCAACTCCCCAGTATTCTCACCCTTTCTAACTACCAAATGTCTAAGGTAGCCCTGGTGGTTAAATGACCTGTAGTAAGGTAGTCCCTTCTCTTCAAAAAAGTCCCTTGTCCTTGTCATGATGGTCTTGAAATCTTGGTCAACTATCCTACAGTCGTCTACTGTCACTATATCTATAAACCTACCCACCTTGTGCATACCAAGTGATAGGGGACCATCCTTGTACTCATCTCCAAATGTGTACTCCATTTTATTCCTGTAGGCAACTGAAGATGGGCTTGGATTGATACCTACAAACTCATATTCTTTAAGTCCTGCCTTGTCAAACAAGTCTAGTACCTGGTCTTTTTTTATCTCCAACTGCTTTTCATATGGGATTGATAATATTGAACATCCACCACACTGTCTAAAATGCCTACAGACATCTGCTGTTTCTATTGGTGATGGCTCTACTAGTTCTAACTGCTTGACTTCACCACTGTCTGACCTAGACTTTTTGACTACAGCCCTGACCCTTTGACCAGTGATTCCACCCTTCATCTTTATTCTCTTGTCCTCGTACATGGAACGTGATATGCCACCAAACTCCATCTTGCCAACTTCAAACTCTATTATATCTTTTCTCTTCATCTAAGCTCCTCTACAATATAAATCTGCAATACAATTATATCCACTAGTCACCACTTCTATCCGTAAATATCACTATATTGTTTTAGTTGTAGACTATAATCTATCAACTAAATATCTCTTATTTCTAGTAATTCAACCTCTTCAGGTGTCAACTCCCTATATTCTCCTAGGTCCAGTTCTTCGTCAAGTTCCAGCCCACCCATCTGAATCCTCTGCAGGTAGACAACTTCCTTGCCGACAGCCTCAAACATTCTCTTTACCTGGTGGAATTTGCCCTCACTGATGGTCACATGAACCTCAGATCCAAGACTTCCATCTTCAAATTCAAATGGATTTAATACTTCTAACTTAGACGGCTTAGTTGTATAGTCTTCTCCTATATATACACCCTTTTCAAATATCCTAACATCCATATCATCAACTTCTTTGTCTATAATTGCGTAGTATTTTTTAGGTACATGGTTTTTGGGTGATAGGACCCTATGGCTCAACTTACCGTCATTTGTTATCACTAGCAGGCCTTCAGTGTCCTTGTCTAACCTACCAACTGGAAATGGCTCAAAGGGAAGGTATTCTTCTCCTATAAGGTCTATAACCGTTGGGTCATACTTGTCAAAGGTAGCTGATACATAACCAGCCGGCTTATTTAACAACAAGTATACAAACTCCCTGTAGTTTACAAGCTCTCCATTAAATACTATCTCATCATTTTCTGGATCCACATGGACATCAGACTTCTTAGCCTCTGCTCCATTCACCCTTACAAAGCCCTGCTTGCAGTATTTTTTTATCTCTGACCTAGTTCCATAACCTAGGTTTCCCAATAATTTATCCAGTCTCATAATATCACCCCAACCTATTGATATATCAAATTAAACATATAAGTAACTTCATCATCAAATTATATACATTTACTTATACGAATGCCTACATTTCACCTAGAATTTCTCTTAGCTCTTCTTCTGTAAATTGGTACTTTGAGTTACAGAACTGACATCCTACCTCTGCGCCATGGTCTTCTTCTATAATGTCTGTCAGCTGGTCCTTGCCTATAGCCACAAATACCTTGGCTACCCTGTCCTTAGAGCAATCACATTCAAAGCCTATCTCCTTGTAGTCTAGTATCTGTGGGTCAAGTCCCTTCATGACTACTTCCATGATATCTTCAGGTGTCATTCCCTTGGATAGCATCTGTGTTACAGACTCTAGCCCGGATATATTATTTTCTAGTATTGATATAGTCTCCTCTGTTGCATCTGGCATCATCTGTACTATAAAGCCACCAGCCTGCTCAACCTCATCAGACCTAGTCAATACACCTAGGGCAACTGCTGATGGAGTCTGCTCAGACACTGTGAAATAATATGTAAAGTCCTTGGCTATCTCTCCACTGACCATCTCATACTCACCATTGTATGGCTCTCTCATACCTAGGTCCTTTATAACCTTGATTGTACCCTCATGACCAACTGCACCAGCCACATTTAGCTTGCCATTGGCGTAGTTTTCAACCTCTACTCCAGGATTTGTAACATAGCCCTTGGCCATACCATTGACATCTGAAGTCGTAAGTATAGTACCTATGGGTCCTCCACCCTTTATGATAATAGTCACCTTGTCATTTGGGTTCTTCATCATTAGACCCATCATTGAGGTAGCTGTCAAAGTCCTTCCTAGGGCCGCAGTTGCAACCTTTGTAGTATTATGAAATCCCCTTGCTGCCTCTACCATATTTCTAGAAGTTGAGAAAAATCCCCTAACTTCACCATTTTTACTAGTTACTCTTAAACAATAATCTTTCATTTTATACCTTTCCTTATATATATTATTAAAGCATTTTACATATTTCTAGATATCTTATTAAAGCATTTTACATATTTCTAGATATCTTATTAAAGCATTTTACATATTTCTAGATATCCAATTTAATATTTTTAGATAGCCAATTTACATATTACTTATACATATCAAAATCCTACTTCTTGGCTAGGAAAAATACTCTTTCAGATTTTTTATCCACATCTTCAAGAGAAAAATCCCCAAACATCCTTATATCTTTAAAGCCAGCTTCTTCTAAGATAGCAGCTAGCTCTTCTTCCTTGTGGGCCCTCTGTAGGTGGACCTCCTTATATCTCTCATACAGGTTGTCCTCATCATCATCTTCTGCTTGAACTTTTACAAAAAAGTCTAAGTCCATATTTAATAGCTGTGTCATATCATCATAGTAGTTTGTCCACATATATGATATGTCATCCCTAGCCTCTCCCATAAAATTGTTACCCAAAATACTGGACAACTTGTAATATGAGCTGATATCAAATATAAATATCCCCTCTTTCTTTAGGAGTTCATATACCTTGCCAAAGAGATTTTTGACGTCCTCTAGGTCGGTAATATAATTTATACCGTCACAAGCACACAAGATGCAGTCTAAATCATACAGGTCAAAATCCAATTGTGTCATGTCCTGTTGTAGGAGTACAAGAGGTATATTTTCAAGTTCAGATTTTTCCCTTGCAACATCGAGCATCTCTTCAGATATATCAAGACCTGCAATATCATATTCCTTTCTAGCTAGGGGAAGAGTTATATTTCCAGTACCACAGGCCAGTTCTAGTATATTCTTGACGTTAGCACCACTTATAGCTATTAACTTTTCTATATGTTCCACCCAAGCCTCATAGTCTACATCGTCCATAAGCTGGTCATAAATATATGCGAAATTACCGTACTGATCCATAAAAAACTCCTTTTATAATTATAAATGTATTTTAAAACATAGCTCTTTACATTATATACTAAAAAAAACTAGGATGCAATTAAATCAAGGCTTTCACATCAGGCTGAAAAAAGATGGATAGAACTTGCCGCATATCAGCTTTGCTATCTTTACTAGGGCAAATAGGAGGAATAGCTGAGATTTTAATTATGTTAAATAATCTTTCTATAAAGAGCTTAATAAAAAATCTCACTCAACTAACATTTAAGGATAGAAAAGTGAGATTATATTAAAATTTATATTTTATATTACTAGCTAATAATTAACATTCAAACCACTTGGCAAGACCACCCTTAGCAGTCTCCCTGTACTTGTCCATTAGGTCAACACCTGTTTCCATCATTGTAACAGTTACCTGGTCAAATGATATAGTGTGACTACCATCAGTATTTAAGGCATACTTGGCAGCTGCTATCGCTCTTTCTGCTGCCATAGCATTTCTTTCTATACATGGTATCTGTACATATCCATATACTGGGTCACAAGTCATACCTAAGTGGTGTTCTAGACCTATCTCTGCAGCATATTCTATCTGTTCAAAGTTACCTCCAAATAGGTAGGCTGAACCTGCTGCTGCCATTGAACATGCTGTACCAACCTCTGCCTGACAACCAGCTTCTGCTCCGGATATTGAAGCATTAGTCTTAATAAGGTTACCTATAAGACCTGCAACTATTAGCCCCTCTATTATATGTTGCTTTGTATAACCGTTGTGGTCCATCAAAGAGAAGAATACTCCCGGTATAACACCTGCTGCTCCACATGTTGGTGCAGTTACTATTGTACCTCCTGATGCATTTTCTTCTGATGCAGCTAGGGCGTATGCATAGTCTAGGCTAGTATAGTCCTTAGTTGCAAGGTATCTCTTATAGAATATAGATGCCCTTCTCTTTAGCTTTAACTTGCCTGGTATTAACTCTCTGCTCTCTATTCCCTTGTCTATAGCTGACTTCATCGTGTCTGCTATAGCCTCCATATATTCTAAGAAGTCGTCATCCTCACGCTGTAAAACATATTCAACAAAGTTCAAATCATTTTCCTTGCAGTAGGCTATTATATCGTCTAACTTGTTATGTTCATAGTATACCTTACCCTCAACCTGTCCTCTCTTACCTTCCTCTGCAAGTGTTCCTCCACCTACTGAGAACACTGTCCATGGGTCATAAGCGTTTCCACCCTGGTCTATAGCTTCTAACATCATCCCATTTGGATGGAATTCTGGGTTTATATCCGCTCTCCAAACTATTTCAACCTCTCTTGGCTTGATAGTCTTTATTATAATATAGTCTGTTAAATGACCTGCTCCTGTAGCTGCCAAACTTCCGTATAAAGTAGCCCTAAAGCTAACTGCCTCAGGATGCTTGTCACTGTACCTCTTAGCTGCTCTTTGTGGTCCCATAGTATGAGAACTAGATGGCCCCGAACCAATCTTGTATAACTCCTTTAATGTATCCATATTATCCCTCCTAATATTATCCTATATACTTTTAAATAATAATTAATATGCGTCTATAAAAAGCATACCGATTTCATTATATTAAAGTCCTATACAATTATACACGTTTACTTGTATATAATCTACCCTTTAAGAAAATTATTTAACAAAAAATAAGATAAGTCTCGAAAAATATTATTGGTTGATTGTATAATCAATTTGTACAACTAAATAAAAAATGATTCATTGCGAATCCTGTGTTAAAATATAAGTCACAACACAAATACATACAGGAGGTCCACAATGAATCAACTTAATTTTAACACAAAAAAGAGAAACTTTAAACACCTAAGTGAGTATGAAAGAGGAGAAATTTATGCCATGATCAAATTAGGTTGCTCAATATCTTCTATTGCTAGGCACCTAAAAAGGTCAAGAACTACTATTTACAATGAGCTTAAACGTGGCAGGGTAGAACAGATAAAAAATGGACACAAGGTCACATTATACTACCCCGATGCAGGACAAACACAGTATAAAAAAAACAGAAAAAATTCAAAAAAGAAGTTCAAGGTATTAGAATGTATAGATTTTATACACTAAAATTATAATCATAGTACTCAATATTGTTATAATTTCTTTGAAAGTATTAATATAGCTATCAATATATGTTATTATACTACTAGCACCTTGCATTTGAGCTCTAGTGATTATATCATAAGTATTTTTACTGTCATAATCTTTCATTCCTAACTCACTACTTTTTTTCCAAAATCATAACCGATATCATATTATCAAATAGTAACGATATCTTAGAAATATAATATCCATATAATTTCCCAAATACTAAAGAGAAAATTTTAACAAAAATACCTACAAGAGCAAATAAAATTGCCTTTGAATCAAGATTTTGAACTTCATTTAATGTATATTTTGATATTATTAGCATAACAGTAGGAATAAACCCTTGAATTATACCTGATAAGATGATAATAACAATGGTAAACTTACTAATTTTTGAGAGTAAAAATAGCATAAAAATCTAGTTATCCGCATAAAAACTGGACTTATCACACTTTATCAAGGTCAAAACCACTCAATTTACTACTAATTTACTACTTATGAATGAGCTTTGATACGACGATTTATCCTTGAAAAGTGAAGATATAAAGATACTTCCAATAAAATTTGAATATTTAATAGGTAGACACTTCAAAAAATGAGGTGTCTATTTTTTTACCCGATTTTGAAAGGAAGTGAACTTATGAAAACAAAAAATCAAGAATCAAAAGGTCGTTCCCCACTCTTTAAGACCATCAAACATTCATTCAGCCAATAAAAAAGAAAGGATAGGTAAAAATATGGAACTTAAATTTGTGATTCCCAACATGGAAAAAACATTCGGCAATTTAGAATTTGCTGGCGAGGATAAAGTCGTTCAGCGAAGAATCAACGGACGGCTAACTGTCTTATCAAGAAGCTATAATCTCTATTCTGATGTTCAAAGAGCAGATGATATTGTGGTGGTGCTTCCTGCTGAAGCTGGCGAAAAACATTTCGGCTTTGAGGAACGTGTGAAGTTAGTCAATCCACGTATTACCGCAGAGGGCTACAAAATCGGCACTCGTGGTTTTACAAATTACCTTTTACATGCTGACGACATGATAAAAGAATAAAGAAAGAGAGGAAAAATGATGAGATTAGCAAATGGCATTGTATTAGATAAAGACACGACTTTTGGAGAATTGAAATTCTCTGCTCTACGTCGTGAAATGAGAATCCAAAATGAAGACGGGTCGGTTTCAGATGAAATCAAGGAACGTACCTATGACTTAAAATCCAAAGGACAAGGACGCATGATTCAAGTAAGTATTCCTGCCAGCGTGCCTTTGAAAGAGTTTGATTATAACGCACGGGTGGAACTTATCAATCCCATTGCGGACACCGTTGCTACTGCCACCTATCAAGGAGCAGATGTTGACTGGTATATCAAGGCAGACGATATTGTGCTGACAAAGGATTCTAGTTCATTCAAAGCTCAACCACAAGCAAAGAAAGAACCGACACAAGACAAATAGTCGCTAGGTAGAAAGGAGACTTTTTCGCATGAAACAGCGTGGTAAAAGGATTCGCCCATCTGGTAAAGATTTAGTCTTTCATTTTACGATAGCGTCACTCCTGCCTGTTTTCCTGCTGGTTGTCGGACTGTTTCATGTGAAGACAATCCAGCAGATCAACTGGCAGGATTTTAACCTATCACAAGCAGATAAGATTGACATTCCCTATTTAATTATCAGTTTCAGTGTCGCAATTCTTATCTGCTTGCTGGTAGCGTTTGTATTCAAACGGGTTCGCTATGATACGGTTAAACAACTTTACCACCGTCAAAAACTGGCAAAGATGATACTTGAAAACAAGTGGTATGAATCTGAACAGGTCAAAACAGAGGGTTTCTTTAAAGATAGTGCTGGTCGTACAAAGGAAAAGATAACCTACTTCCCTAAAATGTATTATCGACTTAAAAATGGCTTGATACAGATACGGGTGGAAATCACGCTGGGAAAATATCAAGACCAACTCTTACACTTGGAAAAGAAATTAGAGAGTGGCTTGTACTGTGAGCTGACGGATAAAGAGTTAAAGGATTCCTATGTGGAATATACTTTGCTCTATGACACCATAGCCAGTCGTATTTCTATTGATGAAGTAGAAGCTAAAGATGGTAAACTTCGCTTAATGAAAAACGTATGGTGGGAATATGATAAGCTCCCTCATATGTTGATTGCTGGTGGTACAGGTGGCGGTAAAACTTACTTTATACTGACACTGATTGAAGCCTTGCTTCATACAGATTCAAAACTGTATATTCTTGACCCGAAAAATGCTGATCTTGCGGACTTAGGTTCTGTGATGGCAAATGTCTACTATAGAAAAGAAGACTTGCTTTCTTGCATTGAAACATTCTATGAAGAAATGATGAAACGTAGTGAGGAAATGAAGCAGATGAAGAACTATAAGACTGGCAAAAATTATGCTTACTTAGGTCTCCCGGCACACTTCTTAATCTTTGATGAATACGTCGCTTTCATGGAAATGCTGGGAACAAAAGAAAACACCGCAGTTATGAATAAGCTGAAACAGATTGTCATGTTAGGTCGTCAAGCTGGCTTCTTTCTAATACTGGCTTGTCAACGTCCAGACGCAAAATATTTAGGCGACGGAATCCGTGATCAGTTTAATTTCAGAGTGGCTTTAGGTCGTATGTCTGAAATGGGCTATGGCATGATGTTTGGCAGTGACGTACAAAAGGATTTCTTCTTAAAGCGAATCAAAGGTCGTGGCTATGTTGATGTAGGAACAAGTGTCATATCAGAGTTTTATACTCCCCTTGTACCAAAAGGATATGATTTCTTGGAGGAAATTAAAAAGTTATCCAACAGCAGACAGTCCACGCAGGCGACGTGCGAAGCGGAAGTCGCAGGTGTGGACTGATCTTGCTGGCTGGTGTGGCAATAGCCACGCCAGCACTTAACCCCCCGTATCTAACAGGGGGGTACAAATCGACAGGAAACAGTCAAAAAAACATTAGAAAATCCTTTGGTTACAAGGGATTTACAAAATTTCAGCGTATGTCAAATGGGCTTTAAAAGTTGACATACGCCTTTTTGATTGGAGGGATTTTTACTGAATGAACAAACTTGGTTACAGCATTTAAAAGAAAAACGCTTGGCTTATGGACTATCTCAAAACCGTTTAGCTGTTGCGACTGGTATTACAAGGCAGTATCTAAGCGATATTGAAACAGGAAAAGTCAAGCCATCAGAGGATTTACAGCAGTCCCTTTGGGAAGCTCTGGAACGCTTCAATCCCGACGCTCCCCTTGAAATGCTGTTTGATTATGTAAGAATTCGCTTTCCGACAACAGACGTACAGCAGGTGGTCGAAAACATCTTACAACTGAAACTGTCCTATTTTCTTCATGAGGACTATGGTTTCTATTCTTATTCAGAGCATTATGCTTTAGGCGACATATTCGTCCTTTGCTCCCATGAACTGGACAAAGGAGTTCTGGTGGAATTGAAAGGTCGTGGGTGCAGACAATTTGAAAGCTATCTTCTGGCACAACAAAGAAGCTGGTATGAGTTCTTTATGGACGTTTTGGTGGCTGGCGGTGTGATGAAACGCCTTGACCTTGCCATTAACGATAAGACAGGGATTTTAAATATCCCTGTACTCACTGAAAAGTGCCAACAGGAAGAATGTATCTCCGTCTTCCGCAGTTTTAAAAGCTATCGCAGTGGCGAACTGGTACGCAAAGAGGAAAAGGAATGTATGGGAAACACCCTCTATATCGGTTCATTACAAAGTGAAGTTTATTTCTGTATCTATGAAAAGGACTACGAGCAGTACAAGAAAAATGATATTCCCATTGAAGACGCAGAAGTAAAAAACCGTTTTGAGATTCGATTGAAAAATGAGCGTGCCTATTATGCAGTCCGTGATTTACTCGTCTATGACAATCCAGAGCATACCGCCTTTAAAATTATCAATCGGTATATCCGTTTTGTAGATAAAGACGATTCCAAACCTCGTTCTGATTGGAAACTGAATGAAGAATGGGCTTGGTTTATTGGGAACAATCGTGAACGATTAAAACTAACCACAAAACCAGAGCCTTACTCCTTCCAAAGGACGCTGAACTGGCTATCTCATCAAGTTGCCCCGACCTTAAAGGTTGCGATTAAACTTGATGAAATCAACCAGACGCAGGTTGTAAAAGACATTCTCGACCATGCGAAACTGACAGACCGACACAAGCAGATTTTGAAGCAACAGTCAGTAAAAGAACAGGACGTGATAACAACAAAAAAATAACTCAAATACAAATTCATTGAATATAGAGAGGAGAACATTTTTATGAATTTTGGACAAAACCTTTATAACTGGTTTCTATCAAACGCTCAATCACTGGTGCTTTTAGCAATCGTTGTGATTGGCTTGTATCTTGGCTTCAAGCGTGAGTTTAGCAAACTGATTGGCTTTTTAATTATTGCGATTATTGCGGTTGGCTTAGTCTTCAACGCTGCTGGAGTAAAAGACATTTTACTAGAGCTATTCAATCGCATTATTGGTGCTTAAATAAAACCGTTCTTTTGTGGAATATAAGTGGTTTTCTTATGTTCCGCAAAGGAATGGTACACCAAACGAAGTGCGGTAGGGATTTTTGAATCTCTACAAAGAAAGGACGTGAATATATGGACGATATGCAAGTCTATATTGCGAATTTAGGCAAATACAATGAGGGCGAATTGGTCGGTGCGTGGTTTACCTTTCCCATTGACTTTGAGGAAGTCAAAGAGAAAATCGGCTTGAATGATGAATATGAGGAATACGCCATTCATGACTACGAGTTACCCTTTACGGTTGACGAATACACTTCCATTGGCGAACTCAATCGACTATGGGAAATGGTATCGGAATTACCCGAAGAATTACAATCGGAGCTATCTGCTCTGCTCACTCATTTTTCAAGCATTGAAGAACTAAGCGAACATCAAGAGGATATTATCATTCATTCCGATTGTGATGATATGTATGACGTGGCACGCTACTACATTGAAGAAACGGGTGCTTTAGGCGAAGTACCAGCTAGTCTTCAAAACTATATTGATTATCAAGCCTATGGTCGGGATTTAGACCTTTCAGGAACGTTTATCTCAACCAATCATGGGATTTTTGAAATCGTCTATTAAATCTGTCGGTACATTACTACTGGCAGATTTTCTATTTTACGGGGTGGTCAATCAGCTACCCCTATTTTTTATGAAAGGATTGATTACATGAAGAAAATACGAAGCTATACCAGTATCTGGTCTGTGGAAAAGGTACTGTATTCTATCAATGATTTTAGACTTCCGTTTCCCATAACCTTTACGCAAATGACATGGTTTGTCGTGTCACTCTTTGCAGTGATGATACTTGGCAACTTGCCCCCTCTTTCCATGATAGAGGGAGCATTTCTCAAATACTTTGGGATTCCTGTGGCTTTCACATGGTTTATGTCTACAAAAACTTTTGATGGTAAAAAGCCTTATGGATTTTTGAAGTCTGTCATTGCTTATGCACTGCGACCAAAGCTGACCTATGCAGGAAAAAAAGTAACGCTTGGCAGAAACCAGCCACAAGAAGCCATTACAGCAGTTAGGAGTGAATTTTATGGCATATCCAATTAAATACATTGAAAACAATCTCGTCTGGAATAAAGACGGGGAATGTTATGCTTACTATGAGCTTGTTCCTTACAATTACTCATTTCTAAGTCCAGAACAGAAAATACAAGTGCATGATTCTTTCAGACAGCTTATCGCACAAAATCGTGATGGCAAAATTCATGCTTTACAAATCAGTACAGAATCCAGCATACGTTCTGCACAAGAGCGTTCCAAAAATGAAGTCACTGGCAAGCTCAAAGCGGTTGCCTATGACAAAATCGACCAACAGACAGACGCTTTAATATCCATGATTGGCGAAAATCAAGTGAACTACCGTTTCTTTATCGGCTTTAAGTTGCTTCTCAACGATCAGGAGTTTTCTATGAAAAGTCTTACCGTTGAAGCAAAAAATGCTTTGTCTGATTTTGTCTATGATGTGAACCATAAGCTGATGGGCGATTTTGTTAGTATGAGTAATGATGAAATCCTGCGTTTTCAGAAGATGGAAAAGCTCTTAGAAAATAAAATCTCTCGTCGTTTCAAAATCCGCAGGTTAGATAAGGACGACTTCGGCTATCTGATTGAACACCTTTACGGACAGACAGGCACTGCCTATGAAGAGTATGAGTACCATCTATCAAAGAAAAAGCTGGATAATGAAACGCTGATTAAATACTATGACTTGATTAAGCCTACTCGCTGTTTGGTGGAAGAAAAACAGCGATATTTGAAAATCCAGCAGGAAGATGAAACCGTCTATGTAGCTTACTTTACCATTAACAGCATTGTCGGAGAACTGGACTTCCCGTCCTCTGAAATCTTCTACTACCAGCAACAGCAATTTACATTCCCGATTGATACGTCAATGAATGTGGAAATTGTAGCGAATCGTAAAGCCCTATCTACTGTCCGCAATAAAAAGAAAGAACTGAAAGACTTGGATAACCACGCTTGGCAAAGTGATAATGAAACCAGCTCCAATGTGGCGGAAGCTCTGGAAAGTGTGAATGAGCTGGAAACCAATTTAGACCAAAGCAAGGAATCTATGTACAAGCTGTCTTATGTGGTAAGGGTATCAGCAAATGATCTTGACGAACTCAAACGTCGTTGTAATGAAGTGAAAGATTTTTATGACGATTTAAGCGTAAAACTGGTACGACCATTTGGGGATATGCTCGGCTTACATGAAGAATTTTTACCTGCCAGCAAGCGTTATATGAATGATTATATTCAATACGTGACCTCTGATTTCCTCGCTGGTTTAGGTTTTGGTGCTACTCAAATGCTGGGGGAAAATGAGGGGATTTATGTTGGCTACAGCTTAGATACTGGACGCAATGTCTATCTGAAACCTGCTCTTGCCAGTCAAGGGGTTAAGGGTTCAGTAACCAATGCGTTAGCGTCGGCTTTTGTTGGTTCGCTGGGTGGTGGTAAATCCTTTGCGAATAACCTTATCGTCTATTATGCGGTGCTTTATGGGGCACAAGCAGTGATTGTAGACCCAAAAGCAGAACGTGGCAGATGGAAAGAAACCTTGCCAGAGATTTCCCATGAAATCAATATCGTCACTCTGACTTCTGATGAGAAAAACAAAGGCTTACTTGACCCTTATGTGATTATGAAAAATCCCAAAGATTCTGAATCACTGGCTATTGATATTCTGACATTCCTTACGGGGATTTCCTCTCGTGATGGGGAACGCTTCCCAATCCTTAGAAAAGCCATTCGTGCAGTAACCAATAGTGAAGTACGAGGGTTGATGAAAGTGATTGAGGAATTACGGGTTGAGAATACGCCACTAAGTACCAGTATAGCCGACCATATCGAAAGTTTTACAGACTATGACTTTGCACATTTATTATTCAGTAATGGTTATGTGGAGCAGTCTATCAGCTTAGAAAAACAACTGAACATTATACAGGTTGCGGACTTGGTACTTCCCGACAAGGAAACTTCCTTTGAGGAATATACCACTATGGAGCTTTTATCCGTTGCTATGCTGATTGTCATTAGTACCTTTGCTTTAGACTTTATCCATACAGACCGAAGCATTTTCAAGATTGTAGATTTAGACGAAGCATGGAGCTTTTTACAGGTAGCACAAGGAAAAACACTATCTATGAAGCTGGTTCGGGCTGGTCGTGCTATGAACGCTGGGGTATATTTCGTGACCCAAAATACAGACGACCTCTTAGATGAAAAACTGAAAAATAACCTCGGCTTAAAATTTGCATTTCGTTCCACTGACCTTAACGAGATTAAAAAGACCTTAGCCTTTTTTGGTGTAGACCCAGAGGACGAAAACAATCAGAAGCGATTGCGTGATTTGGAAAACGGGCAATGCCTTATCAGTGATTTATATGGTCGTGTCGGTGTGATACAGTTCCACCCTGTATTTGAAGAACTGCTCCATGCCTTTGATACCAGACCACCTGTGCGAAAAGAGGTGTAAATGTGAAACCATCAATAGTAAACAGAATAAAATCAAACTGGACGCTGAAACGTCTAGGTAAAGTGGCAATGACAGTGGCTTTCACACTTGTGATTGCCATTTTTCTTTTAGCCATGCTGGGAACGGTGGTTCAAGCTGCGGGCTTGGTAGATGATACGGTCAATGTGGCAAATGAATACAGCCGATACCCACTTGAAAACTATCAACTGGATTTTTATGTGGATAATAGCTGGGGCTGGCTTCCGTGGAACTGGTCGGACGGGATTGGAAAACAGGTCATGTATGGACTATATGCCATTACCAATTTTATTTGGACAATCAGTTTGTATGTTTCCAATGCGACAGGTTACTTAGTACAGGAAGCCTATTCCTTAGACTTCATTTCCGCTACAGCAGATTCCATTGGTAAGAATATGCAGACCTTAGCTGGTGTGAGTGCAAACGGATTTTCAACAGAGGGTTTCTATGTTGGATTCCTCTTACTCTTGATTTTGGTTCTTGGGGTTTATGTTGCCTATACGGGACTGATAAAGAGAGAAACCACAAAGGCAATTCATGCCATTATGAATTTTGTGCTGGTGTTTATCCTATCGGCTTCCTTTATTGCCTACGCTCCCGACTACATTAAAAAAATCAATGACTTTTCATCAGACATCAGTAATGCCAGTTTATCACTTGGCACGAAGATTGTCATGCCCCATTCCGATAGTCAAGGCAAGGACAGCGTGGACTTAATCAGAGATAGCCTGTTTTCCATACAGGTTCAGCAACCGTGGCTACTGCTTCAATACAACAGTTCAGACATTGAAAGTATCGGTATTGACCGTGTGGAAAGCCTGCTCTCCACCAGCCCAGATTCCAACAATGGCGAAGACAGAGAAAAAATTGTTGCGGAAGAAATTGAAGACAGAAGCAATACCAATCTAACCATTACAAAGACCATTAACCGTTTAGGTACAGTCTTCTTCCTATTTGTCTTCAATATTGGGATTTCCATATTTGTATTCCTATTAACAGGAATCATGATTTTCTCGCAGGTACTTTTTATCATCTATGCTATGTTTCTGCCTGTGAGCTTTATTTTAAGCATGATTCCATCATTTGATGGTATGTCAAAACGAGCCATAACAAAGCTCTTTAATACCATTTTGACACGAGCTGGAATCACATTGATTATTACGACAGCATTTAGTATTTCAACCATGCTCTATACCTTATCGGCTGGTTATCCGTTCTTTTTGATTGCTTTTCTACAGATTGTGACCTTTGCAGGAATCTACTTCAAGCTGGGCGATTTAATGAGTATGTTTTCTCTACAGAGTAACGATTCTCAAAGTGTGGGAAGTCGTGTGATGAGAAAACCTCGTATGCTTATGCACGCTCACATGCACCGTCTACAGCGGAAACTTGGACGTTCCATGACTACTCTAGGGGCTGGGTCTGCCATTGTTACAGGTAAAAAAGGACAGTCGGGTTCGGGGAGTTCTGCAAGGACACAAGCAGATCACTCCCGACCAGACGGAAAGGAAAAATCAACACTTGGAAAACGTATCGGTCAAACCATCGGTACAGTAGCTGATACCAAAGACAGAATGGTAGACACTGCTAGTGGTTTGAAAGAACAGGTTAAAGATTTGCCGACCAATGCAAGATATGCAGTATATCAAGGAAAATCCAAAGTAAAAGAGAATGTCCGTGATTTAACCAGTAGTATTTCTCAAACCAAAGCGGACAGAGCCAGTGGACGCAAGGAACAGCAGGAACAAAGGCGAAAAACCATTGCGAAGCGTCGCTCTGAAATGGAACAGGTCAAACAGAAAAAACAGCCTGCTTCTTCTGTTCATGAAAGACCGACTACAAGACAAGAACAATATCATGATGAACAGACCTCAAAACAGTCTAATATTCAGACTTCATATAAGGAATCTCAACAAGCCAAACAAGAGCGTCCAGCAGTTAAGTCCGATTTTTCAAGTCCAAAAGTGGAACGCCAAGGCAATACCGTTCAAGAAAAAACCGTTCAAAAGCCAGCAACTTCAACCACTACAGCAGATAGAACTTCACAACGTCCAATCACAAAAGAACGTCCGTCTACTGTTCAAAGAGTACCACTACAAAATACAAGAAGTAGACCACCAATCAAAACCGCCACCATTAAGAAAGTCGGTAAGAAACCATGAAGTTGAAAACTTTAGTGATTGGTGGTTCTGGATTATTCTTGATGGTCTTCTCACTGCTTCTGTTTGTTGCCATTTTATTTTCAGATGAACAGGACAGCGGAATTTCCAATATTCATTATGGAGGTGTGAATGTTTCCGCAGAAGTGCTGGCTCATAAGCCTATGGTAGAAAAATATGCCAAAGAATATGGCGTTGAAGAATATGTCAACATACTTCTTGCGATTATACAGGTGGAATCGGGCGGTACTGCGGAAGATGTTATGCAGTCCTCGGAATCCCTCGGTCTTCCACCTAATTCATTGAGTACAGAAGAATCCATTAAGCAAGGTGTGAAGTATTTCAGTGAATTATTAGCCAGTAGCGAAAGGCTCAGTGTAGATTTAGAATCGGTTATCCAGTCCTACAATTATGGTGGTGGTTTCTTAGGGTATGTGGCTAATCGTGGAAATAAATATACCTTTGAACTGGCTCAAAGTTTCTCAAAAGAGTATTCAGGTGGCGAAAAAGTGTCTTACCCCAATCCCATAGCCATACCTATCAATGGGGGCTGGCGATACAACTATGGCAATATGTTTTATGTGCAACTGGTAACGCAGTATCTTGTCACAACAGAGTTTGATGATGATACGGTACAAGCCATCATGGACGAAGCACTGAAATATGAGGGCTGGCGATACGTTTACGGTGGAGCTTCCCCGACTACTTCTTTTGATTGTAGCGGACTGACACAATGGACGTATGGAAAAGCTGGAATTAACTTACCACGAACCGCACAACAGCAATATGATGTGACCCAGCATATCCCACTATCGGAAGCACAAGCTGGCGATTTGGTTTTCTTTCATTCTACCTATAACGCTGGCTCTTATATTACTCATGTTGGGATATACCTTGGCAATAACCGTATGTTTCATGCAGGCGACCCAATCGGTTATGCCGACTTAACAAGCCCCTACTGGCAACAGCATTTAGTGGGAGCAGGACGAATCAAACAATGAGAAAGGAAGATTTAATGATGAAATTTAGAAAAAATCAGAATAAAGAAAAACAGATACCAAAGGAAAAGAAACCTCGTGTCTATAAGGTCAATCCTCATAAAAAGGTTGTGATTGCCTTGTGGGTACTTTTAGGGCTTAGTTTCAGCTTTGCGATATTCAAGCACTTTACAGCTATAGATACTCATACTATTCACGAAACAACTATCATAGAAAAGGAATACGTTGATACTCATCATGTAGAAAATTTTGTAGAGAACTTTGCGAAAGTCTACTATTCATGGGAGCAATCCGATAAGTCCATTGATAATCGAATGGAAAGTCTAAAAGGCTATCTGACAGATGAACTTCAAGCTCTCAATGTTGATACAGTACGCAAAGATATTCCTGTATCGTCTTCTGTAAGAGGATTTCAGATATGGACGGTAGAGCCAACTGGCGACAATGAGTTTAATGTAACCTACAGTGTAGACCAGCTCATTACAGAGGGAGAAAATACAAAGACCGTCCACTCTGCTTATATAGTGAGTGTCTATGTAGATGGTTCTGGAAATATGGTACTGGTTAAGAATCCGACCATTACCAACATACCTAAGAAATCAAGTTATAAACCAAAAGCCATTGAAAGTGAGGGGACGGTTGATTCCATTACAACCAATGAAATCAATGAGTTTTTAACGACGTTCTTCAAGCTCTATCCTACAGCGACAGCCAGTGAACTTTCCTACTATGTGAATGACGGGATATTAAAACCAATCGGAAAAGAGTACATCTTTCAAGAACTGGTAAATCCTATTCACAATCGTAAGGATAATCAAGTCACGGTATCGCTGACAGTGGAGTATATCGACCAGCAGACCAAAGCAACGCAGGTATCTCAATTTGATTTGGTACTTGAAAAGAACGGGAGTAATTGGAAGATTGTAAAATAACAAATATTGGTACATGATTACAGATACTTTGTAATCATGTACTCTTTTTGATAAAAAATTGGATATTCCTTTACAAATATGCTCTTACGTGCTATTATTTAAGTGACTATTTAAAAGGAGTTAATAAATATGCGGCAAGGTATTCTTAAATAAACTGTCAATTTGATAGCGGGAACAAATAATTAGATGTCCTTTTTTAGGAGGGCTTAGTTTTTTGTACCCAGTTTAAGAATACCTTTATCATGTGATTCTAAAGTATCCAGAGAATATCTGTATGCTTTGTATACCTATGGTTATGCATAAAAATCCCAGTGATAAAAGTATTTATCACTGGGA